>JBDHVM010000034.1:0-9319 GCA_039809725.1 Peptostreptococcus sp. | reverse complement strand
GTCTGTTTTTGAGCCACTTCAAACTGGTATTAAGTCTATTGACTCAATGATACCAATCGGAAGAGGTCAAAGAGAGCTGATAATAGGTGATAGACAGACTGGAAAAACGTCTATTCTTACAGATACAATAATCAATCAAAAGGGAAAAGACGTAATATGTATTTACGTAGCTATAGGACAGAAAAGATCTACAGTAGCACAGTTGGTTTCAACTTTTGAAAAGTTTGGAGCAATGGACTATACGATTGTAGTATCGGCTTCGGCTTCTGAATCTGCTCCACTTCAATATCTAGCTCCGTATGCAGGTGCTGCAATTGGAGAGGAATTTATGTACAATGGAAAGCACGTTCTAATAGTATATGACGACTTGAGCAAGCAGGCTGTAGCTTATAGAGAAATGTCGTTACTTCTTAGAAGACCACCAGGTCGTGAAGCTTATCCAGGAGATGTATTTTATTTGCATTCAAGACTTCTTGAAAGGGCTGCAAAGCTTTCTGATGAACTAGGTGGAGGATCGATGACTGCACTTCCAGTAATAGAGACTCAAGCAGGAGATGTAGCTGCGTATATACCAACAAACGTTATATCAATAACTGATGGACAGATTTATCTACAGCCAGAACTTTTCTACGCAGGTATTAGACCAGCAGTTGATCCTGGTATATCTGTATCTAGAGTTGGTGGTTCTGCACAGATTAAATCAATGAAAAAAATAGCAGGTACACTTAAACTTGCATACTCACAGTATAGAGAATTGGCTGCATTTGCGCAGTTTGGATCTGATTTAGATGAAGATACAAAAAGAAGACTTGCTCAGGGTCAAAGAATAGTTGAAGTATTGAAGCAAGATGAAAATAAATCCATTTCAGTAGAAAATCAGGTAATAATTATTTACGCAGTAATAAATAATTTATTAGCAGATATTGAATTAGATGAAATCAAGCACTTTGAGGATGGCTTATATAATTATATCGATAGTGTGCACCCTCAAATACATCAAAAGATACTGAAAGCAGAAGATTTTAACGAAGAGCTAACAAAAGCAATTGAGGAGTATAAAGTTAAATTTAAGTCCGAAGCATAATTCAGCTGAAGGAGGAATATAAATGGCAGGAGCTGGAATGAAGGCGATTAAAAATAGAATCGCCAGTGTAAACAGTACAAAGCAAATCACGAACGCCATGTATTTAGTTGCATCTTCTAAATTGAGAAGAGCAAAGAAAGCAGCAGAGGAATCTAGTGAGTATTTCAATACTTTATACGAGACAATTGTTGAAATATCAATGAATACAAAAGGTGTAAACAGTGAGTTGTTAAAGGAACGAGAATTAAAAAAGAGATGCCATATAGTAGTTGGCGGTGACAGGGGACTTGCCGGCGGTTATAATCATAATGCCTTTAAGGAAGCTGAAAAATATATGGGCATGGTAGAGGATTGTGTAATACCGATTGGGAAAAAAGCTTTTGATTTTTTCTCAAGGAGAAATATAGAGATTATTGATAAAATAGACTCTGCTGAAAAGTATGAATACGATGATGTAAATAGACTGACAGAAAAAATAACTGAAATGTTTCTGGGTGGAGAAGTAGACGAAGTGCTTTTTACATATACTCAATTTCATTCAGCACTTTCTCAGGAAGCAAGGACAATAAAAATTCTTCCACTTGTATTTGATGTTCCACTTGAATACGGAACAGAAAGATATAATGAAATACAGGAAGAAATTGATCCAGATGTATATATCAGTGAAGATATCATAAGAGAAAGAGAAGAACAGAGACAAAGAGAGTTAGAAGAGGCTGAAGAGTACACAAAAATGATGAGAGAAAAGATGGTTATAGGAAAATCAAAAGTTAAGTACCTACCATCTGCTCAGAAAGTTTTAGAATTTTTAATTCCAACATATATTTCTGGTACAATAAACGGTGGTATAGTAGAGTCGTATGCTTCTGAACAAGGAGCGAGAAGAACTGCTATGGAGTCGGCAACTGACAACGCAAATGAAATGATACAAGATTTAGAACTTAGCTACAATAGAGCAAGACAAAGCGCTGTTACTCAGGAGATAACTGAGATTAGTGCTGGCGTTGAAGCTCTAAAGTAAGGAGGATAAAATGGCAAATGTAGGCAAAATTGTGCAGATCGTAGGAGCTGTACTAGATGTTAGGTTTGAAGATGAAAATAGCTTACCTGATCTATTAAATGCATTAGAAATAAATTTTAAAGATAGAAAAATAGTGGCAGAAGTTGCACAACACATTGGAAATGACACAGTAAGATGTATTTCAATGAGCGCAACCGACGGATTGGTGAGAGGTATGGAGGCTATAGATACAGGCGCTCCAATAACTGTACCAGTTGGAAATGAAACATTGGGAAGAGTTTTTAACGTCTTAGGTGAACCGATTGACTTGATGGAAGCACCAGAAGTAAAAAAATATTCACCAATACACAAAGAGGCACCAAAATACGACGAACTTGAAACAAAGGCAGAAATTTTTGAAACAGGCATCAAGGTCGTGGATTTGTTAGCACCATATCTAAAGGGTGGAAAGATAGGACTTTTTGGTGGGGCTGGAGTTGGAAAGACAGTACTTATTCAGGAATTAATCAATAATATAGCAAAACAGCATGGAGGTATTTCTGTATTCTCTGGAGTTGGTGAAAGAACTAGAGAGGGAAATGACCTATATGGAGAAATGACTGAATCAGGTGTTATCAAAAAAACTGCGATGGTTTTTGGGCAAATGAATGAGCCTCCTGGAGCAAGAATGAGAGTTGCACTTACTGGTCTTACAATGGCAGAACATTTTAGAGATGAAGAAGGGCAAGATGTTTTATTATTTATAGATAATATATTTAGATTTACACAGGCAGGATCTGAGGTGTCAGCATTACTTGGACGTATGCCATCAGCGGTTGGATACCAGCCTACTTTGGCAACTGAAATGGGCGCTTTGCAGGAGAGAATAACTTCAACAACAAAAGGATCAATAACTTCTGTTCAGGCTGTATATGTGCCTGCAGATGACTTGACTGACCCAGCACCAGCGACTACATTTTCACACTTAGATGCGAAAACAGTACTTTCTAGACAGATTTCATCACTTGGTATTTATCCAGCAGTTGATCCACTTGAGTCTACTTCAAGAGTTCTAGATCCACATATTGTTGGTGAGGAACACTATCAGGTAGCTAGAGATGTTCAGTCAATATTGCAAAGATACAAAGAATTACAAGATATTATCGCTATTCTTGGTATGGATGAGCTATCAGATGAAGATAAAATAATTGTTGCTAGAGCAAGAAAAATTCAAAGATTCTTATCACAGCCATTTACGGTAGGGGAGCAATTTACAGGGATACCAGGTGTATATGTGCCTGTAAAGGAATCTATCAGAGGTTTTAGAGAAATACTTGATGGAAAACACGATGATCTTCCTGAATCTGCATTTTTGTTTGTTGGAACAATTGACGATGCAGTACGAAAGGGGAAAGGAAGTGCCAACTAATGTTTAGTCTAAAAGTAGTAACTCCTACAAGTACATTTTTTGAAGATGATGCAGAAATGGTAATATTCAAAACAACAGTTGGTGATAGAGCAATACTAAAGGGACATACTCCAATCGTTGCTGGAATAAAAGAAGGCGAGCTTAAAATAAAGAAAGACGGAAACTTCAAGTCTGCGAAAATAGGTAAGGGATTTGTAACCGTAGATGGTAACACCAAGACTACAGTGGTAACCGAAAAAGCGGAGTGGAGTGAATAAGGAGTTAACTTATGAAAATCAAACACATAATAGTTATAATATTATTCGTCGTACTAGCTGTCTCAGCAGGGTGGTACTTAAAAACAAAGGATCATTCAAGCAAGGTGAAACTGGAAAATACGCAACCGAAAACTGTATTAGAAAACTATTATGACCTTCTTAATAAAAGAGACGGGCGTAATATTTCAAATGGTATGCTGCCATATGAAAAATACAAGAGATGGTATCTATTTGATAGCAATAATAGACCTATTGCCAGATTGACAGCAGAAATGATGAAAAATATGAAGAGTATAAACGTAAAGAGAATTGAACAAATAGATTATAACGGTTCGCCTATCGAATTTACGAAGAGGGATAACAGTGTAGAACAATTTAAACTTGAAAATACGGTTATGTTTGAAGTTACTTATGATGTAAATTATTTTAATACAAACAATAAATCAGTTATGTATAGTGAATATAATAATAAAGATTATAAAGATACTCATAACAGTAAGTTTGAAAACCAAAAGGAAAAAGTTTGGTTGGTAAAGATGAAAGACGGATCATGGAAAATAGCCAAATTCAGACAAGAGATACAATCTTAATAGCAAAATAAAACTTTATAATGATATAAAACTTTATAATTACAATTCGGCGAAAAAGCGTACCTTGTTGAAACGCTTTAATAAATTTTTAGTTAAAACTAAAAATTTCATGGTTTGTGGTGTTAAAAATTATAGCGTTGATGGTAAAAATCTCAATTCATCTTAAGATGAAAAAAGGTAACTACTATCAATGCTATTTTTTTTGAGATTTAATTTTGTTATGAATCTAGCTATTTGTAGACATCATTTATCAAATAGTTTTTTATGTTCTAATTTAATATTATATCCTAAAGTTGATTAAAATAGTGTAAAATATATTTAAAGCTCGGTAGATAAATAGGACTGTTCAAGCGATAAGGTGAATTTTTAGCGAGTTCTAAAAAAATATGGTATTTTGAACTATTATTACTAGGTAAAACCAAATTCTTTGTTTAAACGATGTGTTAGATTTTTAGCCACAGCTAAAACTCTAATAGTGTGTATCTAGTTATGAGTTAAGTTATAAAAATGGAGGTAAGTATGATTTTTGGCGTTGGAACTGACATTATAGAGATTGATAGGATAAAAAAATCTTTAAATAAAAATTTAAAAATTCTGGACAAACTATTTTCAGAGAAAGAGCTGGAGATGCTAAAGGAAAAAGGGTTTAAACCGGAGTCAGTAGCAGGGAACTTTTCTGCCAAAGAGGCTGTAGTAAAGTCAGTGGGAACTGGTCTTCGAGGATTTAGTTTAAAAAATGTTCAGATTCTAAGAGATAAGCTGAATATGCCTATAGTAGTTCCTGAAGGGGAATTTAAGGAATATTGTGATTCGATCAATATTGATAGAATCATAGTAAGCATCTCTCACTCAAAAAACTACGCAACAGCAACAGCAATTTCAATATTGAAAAGCGATAATTAGTAAGTAGATTTTAGCTGTAGATAAAAATGCGTATCTGTTGTCTTGTTATAAATTTGGAACTGAATAATTAATTCAAAACTAGGTTTTTGTAGTATAATAGAACCATAGGTTTGATAATATGAAAGGAAAAATCAAATGGTTGATTATAAAAGTCTATCGGAAAAATCAAAGAAAATCAGAAAAAACATAATAAAAATGATATATAATGCAAATTCAGGTCATATTGGAGGAGCTTTATCTTGTGTAGAGATATTAGTTTCTCTATATTTTGGCAGAATGAATGTCGACCCTGAAGATTCAAATAAATCAGATAGAGATAGGTTTGTTTTATCAAAAGGACATGCGGCACCTGCCCTATATTCTGTTCTCTATGAAAAAGGATTTATATTTGAAGAAGAACTGCAAGGGTTTAGACAGATAAACGAAAATTTACAGGGAAGTCCTGATATGAGAAAAGTATCTGGTGTTGATATGACAACTGGTTCATTGGGACAAGGGCTTTCAATAGCTTGTGGTATGGCACTTGCATCAAAAATTGGGAGTTCTGATTACAATGTTTACACATTGTTAGGTGATGGAGAATTACAAGAGGGTATGATTTGGGAGGCAGCGATGTTTGCAAATCAATACAAGTTAGATAATCTGATGGCAATAGTGGATATGAATGGATTGCAGATTGATGGGAATACGGATGAAGTTATGAGTTTAGGATCTATTTCAAAAAAATTCACTTCATTTGGTTGGTATGTAATAGAAATTGATGGACATGATTTTGATCAGATATTTGGTTCTTTTAATATTTTTGATAAGGTAAACTCAAAACCTGTTTTGGTACTTGCAAAAACTTCAAAAGGCAGAGGAGTTTCTTTTATGGAAAATGAGTGCGAGTGGCATAGCAAGATTCCGAATAAATCGGAATATAAAAAAGCTGTAGAAGAATTGTATTAGGAGGAGTTCAGATGAAATCAATGAGAGAGTCGTTTGGTAATGCACTACTCAAAATAGGAAGGTCTGAGGAAGACGTTGTAGTAGTAGATGCTGATTTGTCAAAATCGACAAAAACGGAGTATTTTAAAAGGACTTTTCCGAGTAGATTTGTAGATGTTGGAATTGCAGAGCAAAATTTAGTGGGCGTATCGGCTGGTTTAGCATCAACTGGAAAAAATGTTTTTGCAAGTTCTTTTGCTGTGTTTGAAACAGGAAGAGCGTATGAGGTGATTAGAAATACAGTTTGTCTAGCAAATTTAAATGTAAAACTTTGTGCAACTCATGCCGGTATAATGACTGGCCCTGATGGAGCAACACATCAAAGTATTGAGGATATTGCAATAATGCGAGTACTTCCAAATATTAGTGTTTTGGTACCTGCTGATTCAAAGGAAGCCGAATTAATGACTTTATATCTAGCAAAGCACAAAGGTCCAGCTTATTTGAGACTTGTAAGAGATGATGTTGAGGAGCTATATACAGATGAAGATGTATATTCATTTGGAAAAGCTGGTGTACTAAAAAAGGGTGATGATATCTCAATAATTGCTTGTGGTCCTATGGTAAGTGTTTCTTTAAAGGCCGCTACGAAAATGAGAGAAGAAGGAATTGAAGCTAGGGTTATAAATATGTCTACAATAAAACCTATAGATGTAGATGTAATAATTGATTGTGCAAAAGAAACGAGAGGAATAGTTACAGTCGAAGATCACAGTATTATTGGCGGTCTTGGATCGGCAGTTTCGGAAGTTATTTCTGAAAACTACCCTGTGTTAGTAAAAAAAATAGGCATAGAAGATTCTTTTGGAATGTCTGGAAAATCAGATCAACTCTATGAGCATTATGGTCTGACTGTAGAAAAAATAATAAAAAAGGCTAACGAAATATTGGCTGAATAGAAAATATTATAGATATAGGATCAATGAGCAAAGGAAAAATATATGAAATCAAAAAAGAAAATAGTATTTGGAGCTTGTAGTTTGGTAATAATAACTGCTATACTAACGACTCTATTGTTGACAAGTTTTGGATTTTTGGGAATTGTACCATACTCGAAGTATAAAAAATATAATAAATTGATGGCTTTAGATAGTATAATAAATAGTAAATTTTATAAGAAGCCAAATGATGAAGAACTGCAAAAAGGAATGATGAAAGGACTATTTTACGGTCTTGGAGACGTGTACTCATCATACTATACTAAAGATGAGATGTTTCAACTATTGAGCCTATCTACTGGTAAATACGTTGGTGTAGGTATTATGGTAAGACCCGATGAAAAATCAGGTTCTATAAAAATTGACAATGTAATCGAAGGTGGTCCAGCTGAAGAGGCAGGGATAAAAAAAGGTGATTTAATAATAAAAATAGATGGAAGAACATATACATACCAAGAGTTAGACCTTGGTGTGAAAAAAATGCGTGGCAAGGAGGGAACTCCTGTGGAAGTTACCCTTTCTCGTGATGGCAAGATATTGACCAAAAAGATTGTGAGAAGAGAGGTAATTGTACAATCGGTATCTTCAAAGATGTTAGAAGATAAAATTGGATATATCGATATAAAAAGTTTTGAGGAAGAGACCTACAACGATTTTGATAAAGCTGTAAAAACTTTGAAATCACAGGGAATGAAGGCGCTAATAATCGACGTAAGGGACGATCCAGGCGGTCTATTGGACATAGTACAAAAAGTTGCAGGGAGAATAATAGGAAAAGGCAACGTAGTATATACGGTTGATAATAAAGGTGAAAAAAGCTATTTAAAGAGCGATTTCAATGAAAAGCTTAATTTACCACTTGTTATCTTGACAAATGGAAACTCAGCTTCTGCTTCAGAAATTCTTACGGGTGCAATAATAGATAGTGGCTTGGGTATTTCTATTGGAACAACTACTTACGGAAAAGGTCTAGTACAAGAGGTTATTCAATTAAAAGATGGATCAGGATGTAAGATTACAACAGCTGAATTTTTTACACCAAAGGGCAATAGTATAAATAAAAAAGGTATAAAGCCAACTATAGAGGTAAAAGAAAAGGATCAACAGTTGCCAAAAGCGATGGAATATTTAAAAGAAAAAATCAAGTAATATAGAGATATCGATTACAAGTAAGATAATTTAAAGCAGTGATATAACCTTCAATATTATTTATTGGAGGTTATATGCAAATACAAAGTAAATGGAGGGTAAGATGCATTTATTAGTAAGTATTTCGAGGAATATATATTCCTTAGATGATAGAAGTATGAATAAGGCTGTTGATCGATGGAGAACTCTTATTCAACCAGAGAAAGCATTGGGTAAATTAGAAGACGTAACCGTTATGTTGTCTGGCGTATATGGCAATGCAAATATTGAAGACAATCCAAAAAAATGCGTTTTAGTTTTTGCAGGGGATCATGGGGTTTTTGATGAAAAAATATCATTGAGATCTCAAGAGTTGACAAGAAAAAACTTTGAAAATTTATCAAATACAAAGTCAGCTGTAGGTTCATTTGCAAAGGTTAATGGAGTAGATATAATCTGTGTCGATATGGGGTTAAAAGGCACAGATAAAATTGAAAATGTACTGAATTATAAGGTTAGAGAAGGCACAGATAATATTTTAACTGGACCAGCTATGTCAATGGATGAAGCTGTAAAAGCAATAGAAAATGGAATAGAAGTCGCAGAGCAATGTATAGTTGATGGATATCAAATAATAGGTGTTGGAGATATAGGAGCGTCAAATACGACTCCTGCAACGACTATTTTGGCAGTGATGTCAGGAAAGGATCCTATAGAGATAACTGATCATTGGGATAGAAACAGTGAAGAAAATTTAAGGCATAAGTCTGAAATAATTAGAAAATCAGTGGAAATCAACAATCCAAATCCTACAGATGGCATAGAGGTGTTGTCGAAGGTAGGTGGATTTGAAATCGGTGGTATAGTTGGGGTTATCTTAGGTTGTGCAGCAAATAGGATACCTGTTGTGATAGATGGATTTGTATCCTATGCGGCTGCTCTTATTGCGTATAGAATAAATCCAAAGAGCATAGACTATTTAATAACATCACAAAAAGCAGAT
>JBDHVM010000033.1:0-9466 GCA_039809725.1 Peptostreptococcus sp. | reverse complement strand
CTAATAATGAATAGGTTGTTAAGTGGGGACGTAAAGAAAAGCTTGATCTTTTAATCACTGAATCTGCAGGGCTATGTAATAGATGCTCTGCATATATCAAGGAAATAAAAGGGGTTTGTGTAATAGACAATTTATCTGGAATAAATACACCTAAAAAGATAGGGCCGATGTTGAAGTCAGCAGATATTGTAATAATTACAAAGGGAGATATAGTATCTCAGGCAGAGAGAGAGGTTTTTGCATCAAAGGTTAATTCAGTAAATCCAACGGCAATAACAATGCATGTAAATGGACTTACAGGTCAAGGGACATATGAACTTAGTACCTTACTAATGGATGAGAAAAAGGAGATTAAGTCCGTAAAAGGAATGAAACTTAGGTTTCCTATGCCATCAGCACTATGTTCTTACTGCCTTGGTGAAACAAGAATCGGTGAGGAATACCAGATGGGTAATGTAAGAAAGATGAATTTAGACGAACAATAAAAACATCATACATGGTGTAAGTTTATTCGAACAAGAAATAGATAGAAAATACAATGAGGAGAATAAAGATGAATGAGTTGGAATTATTAAAGATTGGTAATCTTCTAGAAAAATATCCATTTGTGATATCTTACTTTGAGGAAAATAAGCTAGAAGTTGACGATTTTTTTGAGAGTACTTTTATAGAATACTTGAATCATTTTTCTGAAGAAGAGATAGAGGATAAAGCTTTAGATTTAAATAAAATAGAATTAGATTTAGTCGAATATATCAAGCAGATGAAATCTTTTTTAGGCATTGAAGATAATAACTCTGTAGAGGTGCTTACTATTTTGCCAGGACGAGATAAAACTGGAAACAAAGAAGGATTTGAAAGACTGGATATAAAAAAATCAGAAATGATTGCAATTGTAGGTCCTACAGGATCAGGAAAATCAAGATTGCTAGCTGATATTGAATGGACGGCACAAGAAGATACACCTACAAAACGCGCGATTTTAATAAATGGAGAAATACCTGATAATAAATGGAGATTTTCTTCAAATAATAAGTTAGTAGCTCAATTATCTCAGAATATGAACTTTGTTATGGACCTTTCTGTAAGAGATTTTCTAGAACTTCATGCAAAGAGTAGAATGGTTGAAAACATTGAGGAAACTGTGGATAAAATTATAGAAGAGGCAAATAAATTAGCTGGAGAGAAGTTTGATATGGATACTCAGATAACAGCACTTAGTGGTGGTCAATCTAGAGCATTGATGATTGCTGATACTGCAATACTTTCATCTTCTCCTATAGTGCTAATAGATGAAATAGAAAATGCTGGAATTGATAGAAAAAAAGCACTAGAGCTATTGGTATCATCAGATAAAATAGTTTTGATGGCAACACATGATCCTATGTTGGCGCTTTTAGCAGATAGAAGGATAATTATTAGCAATGGAGGTATTTCAAGTGTGTTAGATACTACCGTTCAAGAAAAAAATAAGTTAGAGGAACTTGAGGCAATGGATAGAGTCATTCAAGATATGAGAAGAGATCTTCGTTATGGTAAAAATTTATAATAATACTGCAAATTATATAGAAAGTATGACGTAATTATTGTATAATGAAGTTTAGTGGATTAATAATTTTTAGTAAAATTTAGTGAAATTTCAATATATTTAAGGAGGTATTTTACGTGAATACATTATCAGTGGAAATTTTAGATGGTCTTTATTATATGGGAGTAAATGACAGGGAAACAAATCTATTTGAAAATATGTGGCCTTTGCCAGAAGGTGTTGCATATAATTCATATTTAATAATGGATGAAAAAACTGCGCTTTTAGATACTGTAAAGATAACAAAGGTGGATGGTTTTATAGATACATTAAAACATAATTTGGACGGAAGAGATTTGGATTACTTAATAATAAATCATATGGAGCCAGATCACTCAGGGTGTTATAAAACTGTTATAGACCTTTATCCAAATGTGGTACTAGTAGGAAATAAAAAATCAAGAGGTATGCTTAAGGATTATATGGAGCTTGAACTTGAAAACTATCTTGAAATCAAAGATGGTGATGTTTTAGATTTAGGAAGAAGAAAACTTACTTTTGTAAACACTCCTATGGTTCACTGGCCAGAATCAATGGTAACTTATGAAGTGACTGATAAGATACTATTTTCTCAGGATATATTCGGAGGATTTGGTTCATTAAATGGTACTATTTTTGATGATGAAATGAACTTTGAATTTTTCCAAGATGAGATGAGAAGATATTATTCAAATATAGTTGGAAAGTACTCAAAGCAAGCTGCAAAGGCTTTAGAGAAAGTAAAGGGATTAGATATTAACATTATCTGTCCTGTTCATGGTATTGTTTGGAGAGAAAATCCAAACCGTATTATAGATGAATATATCAAGTATGCAAACCAGATAAATGAAGAAGGTGTTGTAATTGTATATGGTTCTATGTATGGAAATACAGAGAGAATGGCAGATCAATTGGCTAGATTTATTGCAGAAGAGGGCGTGAAAAATGTAAAGGTATTTGACGTATCAAAGACTCATGCATCATATATCTTAAGTGAAATATGGAAGTACAGAGGAGTTGTACTAGGAAGTTGTACGTATAATAACTCAGTATATCCTAATATGAATCAACTTTTATACACTCTTAAAATGAACAAAATAAACAATCATGCACTTGGAATTTTTGGTTCTTATGGATGGAGTGGTGGAGCTGTTAAAGAGCTTGCGGAGTTTGCATCTGAAGGCGGCGTATTTGAGGTTGCACCTACTGTTGTAGAAACAAAGGGAACTATGAAAGAAGATGATATTGAAGGACTTAGAAATCTTGCAAAAGAAATGGTAGAACTTGTAAAGAAAAAATAAATCTAAACAAACAAAATCTAGACAAATAAAATCTAGACAAACAAAATCTAGGGCTTGTGAGTGAGTACGAGGAGAAGTATATGAAGATTAATTTAAAAAAATTATCCGAAACAGCAACTGTTCCAACAAGAGGGAGCGAGTATGCAGCGGGGTATGATTTATATGCAGATATTAAAGAAGAAATAGAAATCGAACCACATTCATCAAAAATAATTCCAACTGGAATTTCAGTGGAGATACCTCATGGATATTTTGGTGGTATATTTGCGAGAAGTGGACTTGCTGCTAAGGAAGGTTTGAGACCTGGAAACTGTACAGGTGTTATTGATGAGGACTATACTGGTGAGATAGGATGTATTATGCACAACGATAGTGAAGTTAAAAGAATAATATCGCCAAAGGAAAGAATTGCTCAATTGGTTATTCTCCCATACCTTTCAGTAGAATTTGTTGAAGTTGATGAACTATCAGAAACAAAAAGGGGTTCAGGTGGATTTGGCTCTACTGGTAAAAAATAATGGGTATTTAAGATTTTATGCTTTTAAAATACCTCGAATAATGGTATAATATACTGTGTTATCGATGAACGAGCGATAGCCTAAAAACAAAAAAGATGATCTGGATTAATTTTCAGGTCATTTTTTTTGTCTATTTATATAATTTGATATACATAAGATGTTATACTAATCGGAAAATTATGAAAACGTATAAGTACAGCAGAATATTGGATTTATGGGATTCTTTCTTTATATATATTTAAAATTTTCATCAATATCTATTCACATAATCTATAGTATATAGTAGCATATATATGCAGGTGTATATACACTAAAAAAGGAGGGCGTAGTATGAATTACTATGATGAAATAGAAAAATTAAAGAAAGAAAAAGATGTACTAATTCTTGCGCACTATTATGTAAATGATGAAGTTCAAGATATTGCAGATAAAATAGGTGATTCTTTCCAACTGGCGAAGGAGGCTCAAAATGCAACTAATAAAATAATATGTTTTTGTGGAGTTCACTTTATGGGGGAATGTGCAAAGATACTAAATAGTGATAAAAAAGTGATAGTTCCAGATATAAATGCAGGATGCGCTATGGCTGATATGGTCGATATTGAAGCTATTAAAAATGTTAAGAAGAGTGCTCCAGATACAGCGATTGTATCATATGTAAATACTACGGCTGAGGTGAAATCATATAGCGATGTATGTGTTACATCGTCAAATGCTATCAAAATAATATCTCAGATACCGAATAAGAATATTTACTTTTTACCAGATAGAAACTTAGGCTCGTATATAGCAAAACAGTTCCCTGAAAAGAACTTTTCGTTCAATCCAGGATATTGTAAGTATCATAACTTTGTGGATGAAAAAGAAATTCTTGAGTTAAAAAAAGATACAGGGTATGATGTATTAGTACACCCAGAATGTAGAGAAGAAGTAGTTGAATTGGGTGATTGTATTGGGTCGACAAAGGCACTTTTAGAATATGTTAAGGAAACCAAAAAAAATGGATACATTGTATGTACAGAAGAGGGAATTATTCATCAGATGAAAAAAGTCTGTCCAGATAGTATTTTTATTTCACCAAAATCTATGAATAAATGCAGTGATATGAAAATGAATAGTATTGAAAAAGTATATAATGCGATTTTAAACGAAGGACCTGAGATAATATTGGACGAAAAAATGTCTAAAAGGGCATTTATTCCGTTGAAGAGAATGATGGAGCTGGGGTAGATATGAAAAATTATTATGATGTAATAGTCATTGGAAGTGGTGTTGCAGGACTTAGTTGTGCACTTGAATTGGATCCTAAATATAAGGTATGTTTGATTTCAAAGAAAAAAATTGAAGAGGCTAATTCCTATTTGGCTCAAGGGGGCATTTCTGCAAGGAGAATGGATGAGGCTCTTATTGACTATATTGAGGATACATTAAGGGCGGGTCATTATAGAAATGATGTAGATGTGGTGGAAAAGATACTGACTGGTTCTTTAGACGTCGTAAATAAAATGGTAGATTACGGCGTTTCTTTTGATAAGATAAATGGCGTATATAGCCTACACAAAGAGGGTGGGCATAAAAGACCAAGAGTATACCATGTAGGTGATTATACTGGAAGAGCGATATGTGAATCTATGGCAAAAATAGCAAAGGTAAGAGAAAATATAGATATTTGTGAAGATGTAACATTCTATGATCTGATAATAGAAGAAAATAAGGTGGTAGGAATAAAGGTGTTCACACAAGAAGAGTACAGAAACGTATACTCTAGTGCAGTAGTTCTTGCAACTGGAGGTATAGGTGGGATATTTGACTCATCAACAAACTATAAGACAATTTCTGGAGATGGGCTTTCCATAGCTATTAAAAACAATATAGATATAAAAAATTTAGAGTATATTCAGATACATCCAACAGTACTATATAGTGAAAAAGGAGGAAGACAATCACTTATCACTGAAGCTTTAAGGGGTGAGGGTGGAATTCTTTTAGACTCTAGGGGAAATCGTTTTGTAGATGAACTTTTGCCTAGAGATGTTGTGAGTAAGGCAATTAGAGAAAAAATGTCCGAGGAAGGAACAAACTTTGTATATATGTCTCTAGAAAATGTAAAAGATAGGAAACACATTGACGAAACATTTCCTACAGTCTTTGATTCATGTATTAAAGAGGGTATTGATATAAGGAAAGATATGATACCGATATGTCCTGGTCAGCATTATCATATGGGTGGTATAAGTGCAAAGATAGATGGAAGTACAAATATAGATGGATTATATGCTGTTGGAGAAGTTGCGTGTACTGGTTTTCATGGCAAAAATAGGTTGGCATCAAACTCTCTTTTAGAGGCAGGTTTTTGTGGTATGAGATCAGCTCAAACGATTAATCTAAAAGAACTGAGATTTAAAGGTACATTAAAAGAAAACTTGGAGTCAAAGAATATAGAAGGTGTGATAAATTCATATCATGATATACTAATAAATGAAATTAAAGAAAGGAACTTAAAATTCTATGAATACTGGCTTAAAACTAAGAATGCATGAAAAAATAAAAGAAACTCTTTTGGAGGATATCACATATAAAGACATTGGTGTTGAGGGTATTTTTAGTGAAGACAGTCAGGCTAGTGCAGATCTTTTAGCGAAAGAAGATGGTGTTATATGTGGTTTGGAAGTTTTTTTAGAGTCTTTTAAAATTCTAGATAAAAAAGCAAAAGCAGATTTTAGTGTAAATGATGGCGATTCTATAAAAAAAGGTGATAAAATAGGTACAGTTTATTGTAATGCTCAGGCAATGCTATCCGCAGAGAGAACGGGATTAAATTTCTTACAAAGAATGAGTGGCATAGCGACAATGACTAGGAAGATGGTAGAGCTATTAGAAGGTACAAAAATAAATTTAACACATAAGAGAAAAACAGCTTCAGGGCTTAGAGTTTTTGACAAATATTCTGTATTTGTTGGAGGAGGAAAAAATCATAGATACAATTTATCTGATATGGCGATGTTAAAAGACAATCATATAAGTGCGGCTGGAGGTATAATAAAAGCAGTATATTCAGTGAGAAAGAATTCTTCTTTTACAACTAAGATAGAAGTTGAGGCTGAAACTATTGAGCAAGTATATGAAGCATTAGAATCTGGATGCGACATAATAATGTTGGATAATATGAGTTTTGAAGAAATAAAAAAATCAACGAAAATAATTGATAAAAAAGCAATAGTTGAGGTATCAGGAAATATATCAATGGAAAATCTAAAAGAATATAGGGATTTGGATATAGATATTATATCTTGTGGAGCACTGACACATTCAGTGAAGGCGTTGGATATAAGTCTAAAAAATATGAAAATGTTATAACTCGGCGAATATGTTATCCGCCTCGTTGAAACGCTAATGTAGATTTTTAGCTAAAGCAAAAATCCTTAAGACTTGTCTTGTTAGAACTCGGCAAAGTTCAGCCTCGTTGAAACGCTTATGTAGATTTTTTAGCTAAAGCTAAAAAATCCTTAAGACTTGTCTTGTTAGAACATATAATTTATTGCGAAAGATTTTTACCAAAAAAACTGTTTTGATGATATAATAGACTAAAAGAACGTATGTTCTTTTGGTCTATTTTTTATTTTAGCTAGGTGAAGAAATTTGCTTGGTAGAAATGCTTTAGCATATTTTTGTCATAGTTAAAAATCATGTACGTTTTTATTGATATGAAGGAGGGAAGTATATGTTAGAAAAGATATTTTTTCACGTTGATGTCAACTCTGCTTATTTAAGTTGGGAAGCAGCTAGGAGAAACAAATCAAACAAAAGTGAAATAGATATAAGGAGTATTCCTTCTGTTGTTTCAGGAGATCCAAATAGAAGGAGTGGAATTGTTCTTGCAAAGAGTGTTCCTGCCAAGAAATTCGGTATAAAAACTGGGGAACCGATATATTCTGCAAGAAAAAAATGTCCAGAACTATACATAGTTCCAGCCGATTTTGATTTGTATGTGGAGTGCTCAAATAATCTTATAAAAATTTTGAAAGACTACTCACCAGATGTATATCAATACTCAATAGACGAGGCATTTGTGGATATGACAGGTACCGAGAAGTTATTTGGAAATCCTATTGACTGTGCAAATGCCTTAAGAGAAAGAGTAAAGAGGGAGCTTGGATTTAGTATAAATATTGGCATTTCTAATAATATGGTTCTTGCAAAGATGGCAGGTGATTTTAGCAAACCAGATAAGACCCATACATTATTTAAATATGAGATAGAGGAAAAGCTGTGGCCTCTTCCAATAGAAGATCTGTTTTTCGTGGGAAGAAAAACTGCTGAAAAATTAAAAAATATGGGAATAACAAAAATAGGTGATTTGGCAAAAAGTGACCTTAATTTTATCAAAAAACACTTAAAATCTATAGGTGAAATAATATACAATCATGCAAATGGAAGAGAGGGATATACTTTTTTGAAAGATAAGGTTAAGAATAAGTCAATCGGAAACTCGACGACGACTACGTTTGATATAAGCGACAAAGAGGTGGCAAATAGGCTGATGTTGTCATTATGTGAAACTGTATGTGCGAGACTTAGGAAGAAGCAAATGTCAGCAAGGGTAGTGAGCGTAGAAATTGTCGATATGAATTTTAAAAGAATGCATATGCAAAAAAAATTAAATAAAAAGACAAATTTGCTAAATGATATTTATCAAATAGCATGTGAAATTTTTGCGGAATTATGGAATGGAATACCTCTTAGGCATTTAGGTGTAAGTGCAAGTCATATAGAATCTACTGAAGAGAGTCAGTTAAGCTTTTTTGATATAACATATAGCAAAGAAGATATGCTTTATAAGGCAGTTGATGAAATAAGGGAAAAATATGGAGAAGATTCAGTGATAAGAGCAAGCTTTTTAGAAGGTGACATAGGGCATATGGAAGGTGGAACTTCCAAAAATAAAAAAAATGGGATAGTATATCTATAGTTTAAGGTTTTTTTAAATAATGTAAAAAATAAAGATGTATGTTGTATATGTTTGACAATCTCAGAAAATAGAAATCAGAATTTTCAAAAAAACATTGACTTTTATGTAAAAAAAGACTAAAATGATGTTAAAAAAATATCTATACTTAGGAGGCTAGTAAAATTTTATATAAAAGAAAAATATTTACCAGTGAGGTTCAACATCTCCTATAAAAATAAAATTGACGTCGAATAAAAACAGAATCGACTGAAAGAGTCTAAACGTGTTGGGAAAAAAGTAACTTATATAAATGGTTATAACTCGGCGAAGAACACGCCTCGTTGAAACGCTTATGTCGAATTTTTAGCTAGAGCTAAAAATTCCTTGAGATTTCTTGTTATAACTCGGCGAAGAACACGCCTCGTTGAAACGCTTATGTCGAATTTTGAGCTAGAGCTAAAAATTCTTTGAGATTTCTTGTTATAACTCGGCGAAGAACACGCCTTGTTGAAACGCTTATGACGAATTTTGAGCTAAAGCTAAAAATTCCTTGAGATTTCTTGTTATAACAAGTAGATAACATTTATAAAAAAAGGGAAAGCAATTGATTTTATCAACTTAAATGATTAAATTAGGAGGTGTTAAACATGAATACTATATTGAATCATATTAATAATTTTTTTTCAATACTTGATAAAGGTGGAAATTTTATGTACTTATTAGCATTTATATCATTTATTGCGCTGATGGTTACAAAATTAGAAAAAAAAACCACATCAGAATCAGGAAAAAAACACTTAAAAAAAATATATTTTGTTCTTAGAATGTTTTCTTTTATATTAATCATTTTATTTTTATATTACGGTTATTATAAATTGAACATTGCAAAATAAGTGATATGAGTGAATTTATTGACCATTGTATCCCGTAATTTATATAGCCGTTGATTACTTGAGATTTCTTGTTATAACTAGGTGAAGAACGTACCTCGTTGAAACGTTTATGTCGAATTTTTAGATAAAGCTAAAAATTCCTTTAGCTTTGTCTTGTTATAATGCTACATTTGAATAGATAGTGAAAGTTTGAGGTGTGAAAATAATGAGAAAAAAATTTGTTGTTGTAATATTTTCGT
>JBDHVM010000032.1:0-9554 GCA_039809725.1 Peptostreptococcus sp. | reverse complement strand
ATTTTGTTGTTTTTTATCATTATTTATCTCAAACCCTTTGTTTATGCGGCTTTACATTCATTTTCTATTTTCGGGATAATTTGTATTTTTTTATATGTTGATAGCCTAAAACGAAGTAGTTTCCCACTACGCATCTCATTGACAATATACAATTTCATCCTCAAGAATTTACTTCGTACACGCTTGTATATTATTCAATAAACTCACCCAATATAATGCATTTTACGACGCTGCCTTTGAGATAGATTAATCCAAATCCATCGACACGTGCTTCGATATCATGACCATTGACTGGTTCATCTAGTATTTTTATATTTCGAACGATGGTTCCTTGCTTTACCACATCTTTTCCAAGCTTCAGATCTTTGATGATGGTAACTTTGTCTCCATCAGTTAGCTCATTGCCGTTGGCGTCTTTGATTATATCGTTTCTGTTATTCCCACTCGCTAAGTTTTATTTATTTTCAGATTCTTTAGTATCTATTTAATGCTGTTTTTGCTACAATTTTATCTATATTATACCTTGTTTTTTTGGCAAGTCAAATTTTTAGTATCACAGTAGTATCATAACTATGCTACACAATAAAATACATATAATGTAAAACACTTCAATATTAAATAAAAAACTATAACCATACCCTATAGACTGCACTAATACTGCTTCAACTCATCTTCCAAAACACCAATCCCATGTGTGAGTTTATCAATCTCTTTTTCTTTGTGCTCCATCTGTTCCAAAATCTCATTAAATTCCTGATTGATTTTTTCTGTCAAATTTCCACCAAAAGAATGTTTTATATCAGAAATGCACTTTTTGAAGTTTACCAAGGAATTGATTAACTTATCACAAATCACATCAAATAGTTTCATAATTGATTCAGCAAGCACTGCTTTCAATGCCTCTTTGTCGTTCTCATCTTTAATTTCACCCGAAAACTTACCCGAAATTCCATTTAAGTAAGATGAAACATCAATATTAATCAAAGGAAACTCTATTTCATTGATTTGTTGTTCTACAATAATTTTTATATAATTAGGATCGATATTTTCGCTGGATAAATCCATATTTTCACTCACAACTTTTAACAGTTTTCTTTTAAACATTGCAATATCGACTGCATGGTTAAAAACATCTTCCACCCGATTACTCGCCTCATTTGCATAACGACGTAAGTTTTCCAAAGCCTCTGATGCCTCAAGATAGTTATAATATGTATAATAAGTATACTCATATGTCCTACTTGACCCCCAAGAAAAGGGGTTATACCATTTTGAAGTAGACACAGTTCTTGTTCCTGTATGTGCCTCTTGTCCTTGCTTATCTGTAAGAACACCATTTTCATTGGCATTATCTCTAAGTTCTTTCACTGCTTCCGCCTTATTTTTTTCCAATGTATTTGATACTTCTCCAAACAAGGTTTCCAATGCCGAATGAATATGGTTCATTTTAGAATCTATTTCTTGTTTTGTTTCCAACAATTTCATTTTGTCAACACTTTGCAAAATTTTCAGCTGTTGCTTATTTCTATCTAAAATAGAAGTAAGCATATTTTTTATTTCCACCTTAGCATTAGGAATAAACAAGTTTGACTTTTCTAGCAGTGTTTCTTCTTTTTTCTCTACCACTTCTTCAAAAATATGAATCACTTGCTCCATATTTCCAATTTCTTTTAATTCATCTTGCGATAATTCTACAACAGAAGAAAAGCCTTGATATACTGCTTTTTCCTGATGGGTATATTCTTCCTGTACTTTTTTAGACATATTATGAGTCATTGCAGAAACAAAAACAGGTTTTTTACATTCAGAAACCACCCCCAAGATATTATCTGAGGCACCACGCAACTTTAATTGCTCTAGCACTTTTTCAAAAGATTTCACAGCATGGTTTTTCAAACTTTTTCTGGCCATCTTGATAGCACTTCCGATATCATCGCAGTCATAAATCACATCTAGGAGCACATCGTCGAATTTGCTTGAAACCAGTATCAATCGTTTTACACCCTTTTGTGGCAACTGCATAGTAAGAAGTTCCACATCAGCACTATCAATAAACAAGCTGGAACGACTAAGGAAAAACACGACATCACAAAGCTCCATAAACTCTCTTGTTCTAGCAGTTCTGGAAACAATAGGGTCATTCATACCCGGGGTATCCACAATAGAGATACCTTTTAATTTTTCATTATCCATAGATAACACAACAGACTTTACAAAAGGCGTACATTTTCCATTTTCGCCCACATAATGGTTGAGTTTACCCAATAACTCCTCGTATGATGCAAAAGAGATAACCTCTTCCCCTTTTTGGATATACTCCCAAGGGTCGACACCGTTTTGTTGTACCATAGCCATAATTTCTTTGGCAACTTTTACCTGCTGTGTTTCAGAATTTTCTTGTGCATTTCTTTCTAAAACCGCCCATTCTTCTTTTTGATAGTACTCAATGGCTAGGGCATTTTCTTTGGCATACTCTATTTTTGTGAGGGTAGCTGTTTTTGGTGTAGACGCAGTAGGCAAAACCTCTTGTCCATCAAAAAGTAGGGTATTTAGAAAGGAGCTTTTTCCAGCCTTCACCTGACCCACAATGCCGATATGTAGCTTGCGGTCTTCTCTGAAAAAGTCCTCCGTTTTATCGACAAAAGATTTTTTTATGTTGCTTATACTTAGTATATCCTGTTCAGAAAGAAAAGGATATAGGGTTTCTTCTGTGGTGTTTAGTATTGAAACAAAGTCACCGAATTTAGATTCCAGTTCGGCTGTTTTTTTGAAAAAAGACATGGTTTACCTCCTTAGTGGTTTATTGGTGTTTTAGTACTTTTAATTATAATACCATAACGATCTACCGCACCCCTGTGTGCTACAAGCTATAAAGTCAGACTTTCTTGATTCTTTAAACATTACAAATGGGTTAAGACTATTTCCGCATTCGTAAAATTTACAACCTTCTATCTTGTAATTTATACTTTTTTTTCTATAACTCATTATAGCATATTTATTTCCTTGACATCTATAAAATTCACTTTCCACAATATCAACATTACAGTCACAGTGTTCAGAATAAAGTATACTTCCACAATGCATATCGCCGTACTGACTTGTATCATAACCTAAATAGGTACTTTCACAGTCAGTAAATATAGAGTTTCTAATGTGTACATTGCATATATTACTGAAAAGTAGGACTGATCTAGAAGTTATAAAATTTTTAAATCTACAATTTATTACATAAATATTTATGCTATTATAAAAACTAATCCCCCCCTTCTGATGCTTATCTTTGCCATCGAATTCACAATTAATCAAGTATATACTCTCCGTACTCTTTAATATAAGCCGATTTATTTGGCTTAAATCCAAAACTAAATTTTGCAACACAATTTTTTTACTTTTTAATACTATACTATTATTTTTTTCCCCTTCTTTCTGTGGAAAAATATACTCTTTTTGGGTCATGGAATAGTGATAAATCGCCTCACTATCATTCTGCACACACCCCACCACAAACTCTTTCCCATAATACCAAAACTTTGTATAATCAAACTTTTTCGACAAAGATTTGATTCCGCTTAAATAACTTTCGGAATCTTGCGTTAAAATACCTATTGCAATGACAGCAAGTGCAAGGGCTTCTTCTTTTTTCACTCCCAAAGTATCTATCATTTCAGCCAAAAAAATATTTTTATTTTCTTCTCCTTCTAGTGCATGAGCAATCAAAAGACAATCTACAATCAAATTGTACTTCAAATCATTTTTTACAAAAAGAGTCACAAATTCCTCGGCAAATTTATCGTCAATATTTAGTGATAGCTTAACATACTCTCTCAACTCCTTTGCATTCTCCACACCACTGATAATTCTTTGAATAAACAAAGCCTGCCCTTCCGACAATCCCCCTTCCGCTTGGGAGGCAACACAAAGCATAGTTAAGTAAAAATCTCTGATATGCTCCTCCTCCAAGGCAATGGGGTGGTTTTCGATTTTATGTGTCTTTCCTTTTTGCAATTTAAAATACTGCTGTAATTTTTCCGAACTTTTACTCATAATATATCTCCCTCGTTTTATATTGTATATTGTAAACAAGCTTCTTTAAACCATTTCTCTATTTAGCACATCTAATATTACGCTATAGTACTTTGCTCCTCCGAATTGGTACGAAAAACCATTGAAATCTTTAGACAGAAAGTCCTCAATAACATCACGCACCTGTAAATTTTCTTTTGCCCCACGTTTTTTATTATATTTTTGGAATATCTCCAAAGGATTTACAATGGTATCTCTGATTAAATCAATCTCTGATGGTTCAGGCATATCAATACCTACCATATCAGAAATTCTTTTTATCTCTTTAAAAAAGCTGTCTTGCAGAAGCTTCAACTTCTCTTGTATCAATTTTAGCTCCTTTTGCTTTTTTTCAATGACTTTCATCAAGGAATTAATGGCTTGCGATACTTCTTCGTCCTCTGTAAAAAGCAAGGTTTTTTTTAAATAAAACAGACGCTTGCTTTCCTCCTGTAATTCTTGGTCATAATAATTTTTACACTTGGTAAACAATAGTTTAAAGTTATAGGCAAAGTTGTTTTTTTCAACCCTTTTGTTCCACTGATTAATACACTCTTTTATTTCTTTTGCACCATACTCTGTAGGCTTAAATCTGGAATAAGGCAGTACATCTATGTGACGAATACCCTTGATGTCTAGGACGCTTTTGATTTTATCTATAATCTCTTTTAAATCCTGCTCACTTCGCTTATCTGCTTTATTAAGAATAAACAGTTTCGGTGTTTCTTTGTTTAACGATTGTATAAACTTAATGTCTTCTTCTGTAATGGTTCCGCCATCAGCAGGAATAAACCAGAGAATATAGTTTGCTCCATTTAGTTGAGTTCTTGCTATTTTTTCATCGGTCTTTATGGAATACGTTGCTGTGTCTGGTTTGGAATACCCTGGCGTATCTAAAAAAGCAATGTTTTCATAGCCTTGGTTTGGTGTGGAAATAAAAATGCTTTCTAACAAATGCCCCAAGGTTGCCTCTGTCGTCACAACCTCATCATTTTCATCAAAGGTTTCACCAAACCCATGGGAAATTGACTGTATCTCTGATAATAATAAATGAATTTTTGTATCAAATATATTAATTCCATAAACTTCTTCTTCCCCATGAATTAAATAGGCAGGCACAGAAGTAGAGGGATTGATATTGGCAGGCAGTATCTTTTTCCCCATCAATGCATTTAAAAAGGAAGACTTACCGCTAGAAAAACCACCACCTAAAGCAACAATATTTTTGCCGATTAACTTATCGTACAATATAAAGTCCTTAAACTTCTCATATTCCGCTTTAAAGTTAAAGTATAGCTCAGGAAAATTCGGCGGTGCGTTTTTTTCTAATGTTTTTGGAATTTCTTCCATCAGCATTTTTTGAAGCTTGGCAACATTAATATCCATTTTCAAATTACTATTTTGCTGACATATATTTTTCAGCAAATTAAAATTGCTTATAATTTTTTCATTCTCCAAAATACCACCCCTTTATTTTTGTCAAATCTGCCTTTATTTCATCAATTAATTTTTCCTTTTCTTGTAATTCTTTCTCTTTTTCTATTTTGACATCTTCTATCGATTTTTGCAACAAAGAAATTGTTTTTTCAAACTCTTGCATTACATCGTCTTCTACACTTTTAATATACAGCCTTAGTTCCGCTTCCACACATTCGCTTGCTTGTTGTATTACTTGTGGAATAATTTCATTATTAATTTTTTGTGAGGCAATTTCTCGTAGTTCTTTTTCTTTTTTTACTTTAAACATAGAGTTAATAAAAGAACCTGCCGCAGCACCTAAAATGACACCAAGTGGCCCTATAAAACTTCCAAGCCCTGCTAAAATAGGAACACTTGTAATTGCTCCACCAATAATTGCACCCATAACACTGGATAATATTGGCATATTTTGTACAATTGTCTCATTTAATATTGTATCGGTTTCCTCTGTCAGTGTATCACGTTTAACGGAGGTATCGCTTAAAATATCAATATCAATAATGCTGTTTATGTTACTTAAGTATTTATGTAGCTTTGGCTCAAACTCTTTTTTGATTGTCTGGGTTGTTGCAATACGCACAATGGAGTTTACTTTCCCCTGTATATCTGACCCTGATAGAAGCATACTTTCCAGAAAACTTTCAGAAAGATGTAAATCACTTTGAATTTTATTTTTTAAAACTTGAATACACTTTTCTACTTGTAAAGAAAACTTTTCTTTTTCCTTTTCAAGCTGAATTTTACATCTTTCTGCTTCCTTGCTTAAAGTTTCTTCTTTTTGTGCCAACTCTGAATCTGAAAGTAAAAAGCTTTTTAGTTTGCTTTCTAAATAGTTTTCTGTATTTTTTATTTGAACATTCACAAGGGGTGTGAATTTATTATTAAATATAGTTGAATAATTCGATTGCAACTTCAATAAAAATACTTTCACTTCCTCTACATTTTTTTCACCTTTTGCTTTGCTAATACAAATGTCAAAGTCATTCACTACCGTACTAAGCTGTTCTTTTAAGTGCGTAATTCCTGCATCTAATGTCGTTTCTGAAACTTTATCTACTTTTGTAACAATGATACAGATAGGCATTTTGTAAAAATTCAGTTCTTTTAAAAAGTCAATCAGACTTTCTTTGAGCACTAAATCATCTGCTGAAAATACAAAAAGATATGCTATACTTTTAGGCAAATAATCTTTTAAAGCTTGATTATGTACTGCTATTCCTGAGTTCAACCCCGGTGTATCTACAAGTGTAACATCAGGAATTTCTTTCAGAAAACTGCTATCTATTTCAGCTTTGATTAAACTCGCATTTTCTATAGAAAAATCATAATTTTTGATATCATCTAACGATATTTGCTCTAGTACATCTTGTTTAAAAATAGTTATACAGTTATTTCCATAGCTAATTTCTGTAGGAATTGCTGTTTCCGGAGTAATATTTGTTTTAAAAATATTTTTATCTAATAAAGCATTGATTAAAGAAGTTTTTCCTGTACTAAAGTTACCAATAAGCGGTGTATATATTTCAAAACCTTCTATTTCATGGAATAATGTCTCAATACCGTTGTTGTCTAATTCGTATTTTTTATTCATTTGTCCTACTTCATTTACAATAGATTTTAAATTTTCCATATTATCATACCCTTTCTTTAACATACCTTCACAAAAATACATATTATTTCCTATAGTTATCATCATTGATTTTACGTTCATACTTATTACAGCTTGTATTGCTCAACTTATCGTATCCCGTCAATAAACATATTCTTCTCACATGAGCCTCATACTGCCAAATACCTAAGTGAAGCGTTTTGGACGAATAAGCTTATTTCTGCGGTCATTCCAGTGCTTATAGAATGCACATTTTTGGAATCCTTTTACCTTTAAGTTTGCATTTATCATTTTAAATATCCTCCTTTATTATAACGTAATATTCTGAAAACAGTACACCCAAAGGCTGTATCGCTCTATCGAGTTTTATTTCATTGCTGTCCTTCATTTTCGTATAAATGATTTTCAGCTTTTTCTTTTCCTTTATCGCAACGGAAATATCCCATAATAGAGCAGCCACTTCTTCGTTATTTTGTAAATCTTTATAGTTAAACAATTCATTTTTAATCATACTTACTACCAATTCAAGGTTATCTTCAGGCACACAACACTGAGTAAGATTATCTATAATAGGTGTGATTTCTGATTTTATAGAATCACGACTCTATAATAAAACTTTGCAAATACCCAGGACTTGGCTATTATCCAAAAAAGGTTTTACTTTTTTGTCTAAATAATATCCATTTTTATTTCGACTATAAACTAAACTGTAATTATCATTTTCAAAGTTATCATAAAAAAATCTCTTAAATCTTATAAATCTCTTTGAATACTTCTCTCATGTACAGAAAACACCTCTGCAACTTGCTTTTTTTGAATTATTTCCCCATTCATAAGCCTTGTGTACATATTTATAAGTCTATGATTTTTTAATTTTGCATCATTCATTTTGTGAATCACTACTTTTCGCTTTATTCCAGATATATTTTCATTCTATTTCTTAATCCTATTATATCATAAAGGTATGACATAATTTCTCTAATAAAAACTTTGTTGTATTTTTATGAGTATTCAAAGTGTTTTCTTATGATAAATATTGCTTTGATTATAAATGTGCTTTTCATCTTTCTATCACCTTTCTTTCTCGTCATTTCTATTCATAAATTTATCAAACTAATCTTTAAGATTAAAAAGTTCCAAAAACTTCATAACCATTTCTTTAAATTTTTTAAGTTGCTCATTTTCAGCTTTTATTTTCCAATATCCAAGTGATTTTTCAGCGATTTAAACTCAAATAATTCTCGTTTTTGCACATTATTTTCCCGTTTTAAAGTGTTGACCTCTGAACGTAAAGCCTTAACCTCTGTTATCAGTTTTTTCTCCTTGCTTTCAGCTATAATCTGCTTTTTCACAAGCGTTTTAATATCCTCAAATTCGGTTTCATCAACAACCACTTTACTGTTATCCAAAATTGCGTTTTTAATGGCGATTTTATCAATATCCTTTAGTTTTGTTTTTTTAGCCTTAATATCTTGAAAGCCAGATTTCTCAGCAACAATATTTTCTTGCAACTTTGTAATTTCAGCTTGATTTAACGAAAGATGAGCTTACAGGTAGTAAAGAGGTTTTATAGCTGTTGCACTCCAATGTGTAGCCAATTTGTAGCCATAAATTTAAGCTTAAGAATAACCCTCCCGTTCTAAACTAAGTATAAAACTTAGCTTAAAACTGGAGGGTTTTCCTCTGTTTATATTCACTTGTAGCGATATCAAAAATTATCGGTTAAAATCATATAAAATAATCTTTTGATTATTTTTAGTGTCACAAGCTATTTAAAAGTGCCACAAACCCAGTTTTTAAGCCACTTTCAAGCCTTTTACTACTTATTCCCACTCTTCTTTTTCTACTGTTCACGACATTCAAATCCGTTCAAAATACAGCTTTTAGTTTATTGCGTGCTGAGAAATCTCTTTAATTTAAAGTCGTTTTTAGATTTTTTTACCCGTTCCAGTCCCAGTTCCAGATCCAGGGATTAAACTATTAATTGCTGAGTGAAAAATGAATTCCTTTATACTTTGAAGTTCTCAGTTCAAATGCTGGCATTGTCCCCTCCAAAATATCTACAATTTTATCTTTAATATCATCATCCTCAATTGCACCAGATATATACTCAATATGATTTCCCGTATTTTCACTATAAATAATCAACTCTGAATCGCAAGCAATAGCTAAATTAGGGTTATGAGTTATAATTATTACTTGTCTATTCTTTTTAGCCTCTAAGACGCATGGAACTAACTTGTCAAATACTGACTGGTTATCCAAGTTATCTTCAGGTTGATCTATTATTAAAGGTTTTTCTTCTTGATCCAAAGCTAAGTAAAATATCAATAAAACCGATCCTTTTTCTCCTGGGGATAATTGTTCGAGCTCTTTATCTCCCATTTTCAAAGAAAATCCAACA
>JBDHVM010000031.1:0-9816 GCA_039809725.1 Peptostreptococcus sp. | reverse complement strand
TATTGGGTATAGATTTGTCACAGGGTGATCATTTGACTCATGGGTTGCTTGTTAAAATTTTAGGTATTAAATATAATTTTATATCTTATGGAGTGAGAAAAGATACTGAAACAATTGACTATGATAAGATAAGAGAGATTGCCATAGCTGAAAAACCTAAAATGATAGTTGCTGGTGCAAGTGCTTATCCAAGAGAAATAGATTTTAAGAGAATTTCTGAAATCGCTAAGGAAGTTGGTGCATATCTAATGGTTGATATGGCACATATTGCTGGTCTTGTAGCAGCTGGCCTTCACAATAATCCTTGCGAGTGTGCAGATTTTGTAACTAGCACTACACACAAAACACTTAGGGGACCAAGAGGTGGTTTGATTCTTTGCAAGAAAGAATATGCAACAAAAATAGATAAGGCTATTTTCCCTGGAATTCAGGGTGGTCCACTTGAGCATATTATAGCTTCAAAAGCAGTTTGCTTTAAAGAAGCCCTTGAAGATGATTTTAAAGATTACCAACATCAGGTTGTGAAAAATGCAAAAGTTTTGGCAGAAGAACTTATTAAGAGAGGATTTGACCTTGTATCAGGAGGAACTGACAACCATTTGATATTGATTAATCTAGTTTCAAAAAATGTTACAGGCAAAGAAGCAGAAACTCTTTTAGATGAGGCGTTCATTACTGTAAATAAAAATTCTATTCCATTTGATAAAGCTAGCTTTATCGAGACAAGCGGAATTAGAGTTGGAACTCCAGCAGTTACTACTAGAGGAATGGTAGAAGAAGATATGATAAAAATCGCTGAAGCGATTGATCTTGCACTTACAAATAAAGATGTAGAAGGTGCACAAAAGCTAGTCGTAGAACTTACATCAAAGTACCCACTTAGATATGAGGACTAAAAAAATATAAAATAAAATAGTTTTGCCGAGTAAAAACCATTTGTATTTCGTTTGTTAGAACGAATACAAATGGTTTTTCTAATTACAAAAACAAATACAAAAACAAATGCAAAACAAAAACGAAAAGCTATACATGAAAAAGAAGTGATATTTTCAAAAAATAATGACTTAAATAGCTAAATAGCTGTATAATATTATATATAACTCGGCGAAGAACATGCCTCGTTGAAACGCTTATGTAGAATTTTTAGCTAAAGCTAAAAATTCCTTGAGGTTTGTCTTGTTATAAATAGTATTATATAAATTATATAAACTTCGTGATCGATGTAGGAACATACTTGTTATAAATAAGAAAGTGAGGAGATAATATGGAAATAAAAGAAGTATACAAAAATATTTATACCTTTCCAGTAGTACTTCCAAAGAGTCCGCTAAAGGCAATAAATATATATGTTATCAAGGATAAAAATAAGACGTTAGTGTTAGACACTGGTTACAATATGCAGGAATCAAAGGATTCTATGCTTGAAGGATTGAATGCACTTGGAGTGAAATTGGAAGATACTGAGCTTATTCTTACGCATTTACATTCAGATCATACAGGTCTGGCTTCTATGTTTGATGATGCAGGATGTCCAGTATGTGCTAGTAAAATAGATGGCGATAATATTAACGGTATGGCTAAGGGCAATTATTGGAAATTTATGGATCTTCTTTTGAGATATTATGGGATTGATGAGTCAGAAATAGGTCTAAAAGATAATCCAGGATACGTATTTAGACTAAAACATCAAATAGACTTTAAGACGCTTGAATACGGTCAGGTAATCGATACTGGTGAATATCAATTTGAAGTTTTAAATTTGATAGGTCACACTCCAGGTCATATTGGCTTGCTTGAGAGAAAGCATAAAATTTTATTCTGTGCAGATACAATACTAGATAGAATCACACCGAATATAACTTTTTGGGGATTTGAATTTGGAGATATATTAGGAACATACATAAAAACTCTTTTAATGCTGAGGGGTGAGGATATTGAGCTTTGTTTCTCAACTCATAGAGATATGGTTCTTGATTACAGAAAGAGAATTAATGAAATAATTGCACATCATATTTTAAGGTTGCAAGAGATACTTGACGCATTAGAAGAAGATCGTGAATATACAATCAGAGAAATATCACCTAGAATTTCGTGGAGAATAAAAGCAGATAGTTGGGATGAATTTCCTCCTGCTCAAAAGTTTTTTGCTTCAGGAGAAACAATGGCACACGTTGAACACCTAGTTACTATGGGGAATGTGTCAAGAGAAGAGAGAAATGGAATTTTATACTTTAAGAAAATAAATAGTGTATATAATAAGCAATGGCTAGAGGAGTTTGGATTTTAATAAGAGAATTTTAAATGTAAGACAACACTTAAAAAACTTGGCAAGTTTGTACGCATTGTCGAAGGGCATTGGTAGATTTTTAGAGAAATCTAGAAATTTGATAGTGTTTTTTCTTGGAATAATTAAGTATAGAAGGAGGCGTTTTTTATAGGGATTTTTGAAGAATACAAGCATGTCATAATGAGTTTTTATAAAAACCTCGGAAAATTTTTTAAATATCAGCTTATTACGAAGGTAGTTGTTGCACTTGCGATTGTTCCAATGTTTGGGTGGATGAGAAGTGTAATTGTCGAAGGTAAATCAGTTGGAGTTTTTACAAATTTAGATGTATTTAAATTCTTTCTCACTACAAGGGGATTTTTATTCTTAGTTCTAATTGCATTGACTGTTTTTATTGAAATCATATTTGAGTTAGGTGGGTTTATTACGCTGAGTGCAAAAAGTAGGTTTGACTCTGGTGAGCCAAGTTATTTAAGTGTACTAAAGTACAATTTAAAGTTACTCCCTAGGATGTTTTCAATTGGTGGAATAATCATGCTGGCATATATGGTTGTTTTTGTGCCGTTGAGTGGTGTTGGATTGAAGCTTAGTGTGTTAAAAGGCATAAATATACCCAATTTCATTTTAAGTGAAATTCAATCGAATATGACGTATGCAGTTATTTATGCGGTTATTATTGTTATAATGTTTTTCTTGAGTATTAAGATGATATTTATTTTTCAGTATATGCTAATATATAATATGACTTCAATTGAGGCTATCAAGGCAAGTTCAAAACTTGTCAGTCAAAATAAAATGAAATTTGCTAAGACTATGATAGGTGTGTCCTTTTTCAACTTTCTTTTTGCAGGTATTTTACTGGCACTATGGCTTTTGTTCATATATATTATTGCAAATACAGTAAATATGGATAGGTCGCATGGTAGAATAATAATGATATTCCTTTTGTTGTTGCAAAATGCAGCTATAATATTGTTCTCTGTACTATTTATTCCTTTTGAATGCCACCATATTACAGATGTTTTTTATATGTTGACTAATGAAGAGAATGAGTATCCAAAAATAAAAAATAAATCAAAAAGAACGTTTTTAGATAAGGTGCTAAGTAGAAAAAAATCGTTAATTTCAATAATTCTAGTATTTATGATACTAATTTCAATTCCTATAGGTATATTTACCAGTTTTTTCTTTGGATATAACAGGAATTTAAAGGTAATGGCTCATAGGGGCTATGGATACGGTGTTCCAGAAAATAGTATTAGTTCTATAAAGAAATCAATAAAGGAAAAAATTGACTATGTTGAGATTGATGTTCAGAAAACAAAGGATGGAAAATATATTTTAAACCATGATAAAAATTTTACCAGAGTGGCATTTGGAAAACCAAAAGAGGCTAGTGAGAGAGTTGGTAATCTAACCTATTCACAGATTAGAACTTTTGATATCGGAAGTAATTTTGGTCCAAAATATGCTGGTGAGAAAGTGCCTACAATTGAAGATATTCTAGATCTTTGTAAGGGTAAAATAAAGATAAATCTTGAGTTGAAAGAAAAAGTAGATAGTAAGATGATGGACGATTTGATAAAAATGGTCAAAGAAAGAAATATGCAAAATCAGGTTATTTTTACGTCTTTGGATATTAAGAATGTGGAATATATAGAAAAGAAAGACTCGAATTTACTAACAGGGCTTATATATTTTGTAACGTTGGGCAAAAAAGAAAACTTTATTAGTGATTATTTGATAATGGAAGAGAGAGAAGCAACTGATAGCAATATATTCAATCTACAAATACAAGGGCATAAAGTGATTGTATGGACAGTGAATACCGATGAATCAATTGAAAAATTTGTAAAGTCAGAAGCAGATGGAATTATCAGTGACAATCCACTAAAAATTAAACAAGCAATAAAAGAAAACTCGATGTTGAATGAAAAAGATTTGATATTATCTTCATTCTTAGAAGATATCAAAATAAAATAAAATCTTATATAACAATGGAGGAATTTTGTATGAAAAAGATGTATTCGAAATTAATTTGCACAGGTCTATTAGTCGCAACAGTGACAACTTTGTCAGCTTGTTCTGGGGGGAGTGCACAGAAAACTCATGATTACTCAGCCGAGGTAGAAACTTATCAGTTTTTATCAAGACATTGGGATGAGTCTGAAATCAAAGCGAGATTTGAAGATTTAAGTTCTAAGCTAGCAAAAAAAGAAGATGTGAAAGATTTTATTGCACCAGATGTATCTAGTGAAAATAGTGAAAAAATCAGTAAATTCTTAAAAGAGTTTGAAGGTAAAAAAGTAGAATATGTTTATACGAAGTTCCCTGTAATGTATAGGGTAAAAGATGCCAACGAATACAATGATATGAGAGGTATTTTGGAGTTTAAATTCAAGGTAAAAGATGATAAAGAAGTAAAAGAGTATACGGCAATGTTTAATATGGCACGTCTTGGTGATGCAAAGGGCATGAAGTGGAAGATTTACAACTTGATGTGGAATGATAAAGGCATAGATGTGACTGACGTGAAGATATCTCAGTTGGACAAACCTAAAGCAGGTGAGGAAGTCTGCGTTATGACAACTGACGCTGGTGTGATCAAGCTAAGATTGTTCCCAGATAAAGCGCCTAAAGCCGTTAAAAACTGGATAGAGTTGTCAAAGAAAGGTTTTTATAATGGAACACCTTTTGCGAGAGTCATCAAAGATTTTGTTATTCAGGGTGGGGCTTTAGATGGATCAGGAAATGAATCAAAATCAATATACAATGGATTCTATGAAGATGAAATAAACAAAGATTTATTTAATTTCAATGGTGCATTGTGCTTAGGAAATAATGGTCCTCACACAAATGGAAATCAGTTCTATATTGTTCAAAATAAAAAAATTGATGAAACTCAGCAACCGATTATTTCTCAACCTGCAAATGTTGAGGCAAAATATAAAGAAGTTGGTGGATTACCTGAGTTAGATGGTAGATATACTGTATTAGGTCAGGTGTACGAGGGAATGGATGTAGTAGAAAAAATAGCGTCTCAAAAGACTGATAAAGAAGATGCACCATTATCAAATCCTGTAAAAATCACAAAAATTGAGTTTGAAAAAGTAAAATAAATTCTGTATTTAGAAATATGAGTTTTAATAAATAAAAATAATGGCTATTTTCCAAAGTTATATTATCTGGAAAATAGCCATTTTATTATAACAAGACAAAGCTCAAGGAATTTTTAGCTTTAGCTAAAAATTCGACTAAGCGTTTCAACGATGCGAGATTTGCTCACCGCCTGAAGATCCAAAATGTACCCACCACCTACACTTTGTTTAGAGGAGGGGGGACATCTTAGCCGAGTTATTTTTCAATTAATTCAAATTCTTCTGCAAGCTTTCTTACAGCGTTTTCACATTGTGATGATTCGAGAATTACAGATATAGTAATTTCTGATGTACTGATCATATCAATATTTATGTTATTGGCACCAAGAGTTCCGAACATTTTTGATGCAATATTTGAGTGAGTCATCATACCAGCTCCAACTATACTTACCTTTGCTACATTTTCTGTAACTACAACTTCTTCAGCGCCTATTTCTTTGGCAAGCCTTTCAAGAATAATTTTTGCCTCTTTAGCGTCATCTAGTGAACAAGTAAATGCAATGTCATTTCTATTTCCTATTTGTGCACTTTGTACGATCATTTGAATACTAATATTATATTTTGCTAGTTCCCTAAAAACCATAGCTGCAGTTCCTGGGATATCTGGAACTCCAAATACAACAACTTTTGCTATATCAAAATCATGGGCTATTCCCGTTATTAAACCATCATGTTCCATATTATTTATCTCCTTTACTACTGTACCTATATTGTGATTAAAGCTAGATCTTACGTGGATGGGCACCCCGTGTGACTTAGCTACTGTTACTGATCTAGGTTGTAAAACCTTTGCTCCAAGTATTGCTAATTCAAGCATTTCATCGTATGAAACAATATTTAATTTTTTAGCATTTGGCACAACTCGAGGGTCGCAGGCATATACACCATCTACATCAGTGAATATTTCACAAAGATCCGCATTAAGAGTAGCTGCTATAGATACAGCTGTAGTATCAGAACCACCTCTACCAAGTGTTGCGATATCATGGTCCTCTGTTTCCCCCTGAAAACCTGCGACAATAATTATATTATCATCTTCAAGCTCTCTCATCAGTCTATGTGATACGATTCTAATTATCTTTGCTCTATTATAGCTTGAATCTGTAATAATACCTGCTTGAGGTCCAGTAAGAGACACTGCATTTTCACCCATTGAGTGAATTGCCATGGCTAAAAGAGACATTGAAATCTGTTCGCCTGTTGATAAAAGTCTATCCATTTCACGTTTTTGAGGAGAATCAGTCACTTCGTTAGCTAGGTTAATCAAGTTATCCGTCGTATCTCCCATAGCAGAAACTATTGCTATTACTTGGTTGCCATCTTTTTTTGCACTCACTATTCTCTGGGCAACGCGTTTAATTTTCTCTACATCGGCTAGTGAGCTTCCGCCGTATTTTTGTACAACTATTCCCATCTAATTCACCTCATCTAATCTCACATTTTGCACCATCTGAACAAGGTTTTAGAATGAGAGACTGTCCAATAATATTTGAGCTCTCAGCAACCTTATTAAATGCGTCACACACATCTTGGCTCACTTCATCATCACAATAGGCAATGATAGTTGATCCTGATCCACTTAATGAAAATGAAAATGCTCCAGCGGATAGTGAAGCATCCTTAAAAGTATCAAACTCTTTTATCAAATGCTTTCTATATGGCTCGTGAATCCTGTCATCCATTGTTTTTCCGATTAACTCTTTATCACCTTCAATAAATCCCATCACAAGCAAGGCAAGGTGAGAGCTATTGTGAACAGCATCTTTCATAGAAATAGCATCAGGTAAAACATTTCTTGAATCACTTGTGGAAACTTCGTACTCTGGAATAAATACCACACATCTCATTTCTTTAAATGGACTTATTTTTCTAAATAAGATTTCATTTTCTTTTGTCATTGTAGAAACTATTAAATCTCCAAGAAGAGCAGGAGCAACATTATCTGGATGGCCCTCAATATCTGTAGCCAATTTAAGTATTTCATCTTTGCTTAGAGGCTCTCCAACCAAGGCATTCGCCAATAAAAGCCCACCTACAATAGCTGAAGCACTAGAACCTAGACCTCTAGCAAGTGGGATACCATTGTGTATTTTAAGGTTATAACCCACAGGTTTTTTTCCTACTTTATCAAAAAGATAGTTCATAGAGTCAACTACTAAGTTATTTTTATTATCTAGTTTTTCGCTTTCTACACCGTCAAAAGAGACTTCGATTTTTTCTGCAAGTTCGCACTCAAATTCGGAATACATTGTAAGCGCCATTCCAAGTGAATCAAATCCAGGTCCTAGATTAGCAGTAGTTGCTGGTACAGTTACTTTAATCATATTTTTCACCTATCCTTCGATCAATTTAAGTACATCTTGCATTCGACCTGGTATAGAAACTGGTTTTTTTGCAGATTGCAAGCAAGTATCTGGATCTTTTAATCCGTTTCCTGTAAGTACAGCAACTACAGTAGAACCTTTAGGTATTTCGCCACACTTTACAGAGTTTATTACACCTGCAAGTGAAGCCGCAGATGCAGGTTCTGCAAAAATACCTTCCTGTGAAGAAAGGAGTTTGTATGCTTTTAGTATTTCTTCGTCGTCTACAGCGCTAATTTTTCCGCCAGACTCATCTCTAGCGGCGATTGCCTTATCCCAAGATGCAGGTTTTCCTATTCTTATTGCAGTAGCGATAGTTTCTGGATTTTCAAATGGTTTACCTTCAACAAGTGGAGAAGCTCCTTTTGCCTGATAGCCCATCATTTTTGGAAGAATATTGGATTTACCACATTTCTTGTATTCATTAAAGCCTCTCCAATAAGCAGTAATATTTCCAGCATTTCCAACTGGAATTGCAAGAAAATCAGGAGCTTCACCCAAGGAATCGACTATCTCAAATGCTGCTGTTTTCTGTCCCTCAATTCTATAAGGGTTTAATGAATTTACTAATGTAATAGGTTTTTCATCTGTAATTTCTTTTACTAGATTAAGTGCATCATCGAAATTTCCATCTATAGCTACTACTTCAGCACCATATTGAAGTGCTTGAGCAAGTTTGCCCATGGCTATATAGCCATCAGGAATAAGGACAATTGTCCTTAAACCATATCTGGCTCCGTACGCAGCAGCTGAGGCAGATGTGTTTCCAGTGCTAGCACACATGATGGCCTTAGAACCTGATTCTAACGCTTTTGCAATAGCCAAAAACATTCCTCTATCCTTAAAAGAACCTGTTGGATTTAGTCCTTCAAATTTAAAATAAAGGTTGATTCCAAGCTCTTTACTAATATTTAAACTCTTAATTATAGGCGTATTTCCTTCATAAAGAGAAACTAACGGTGTGTTTTCGTTTACTGGTAAAAATTCTTTATATTCATTAATTAATCCTTTCCAACTCATATTATAATCCTCTCTCAATTCTGATAGCTCTTACTGGCTGAATTACAGACGGTAGAACTTCAATTTCTTCTAACGCTCTTTCAAAATCCAATTCTCTACATTCATTTGTAACAATCACATAGTCGTCATATTTTTTACCATCAATTTCTCTTTGCCACTGATTGAATGAGTAAATTGAAATATGATAGTATTCAAGAGATCTCATTATTTCCGATATAGAATTTTCCTCACTTTCAACCATCAATCTAATATAGTAAGAGAATGAAAGTTGTTGTATAGGAATAATTTTCTTTTGTTCAAAGAAATTGTAAGCATACTCAGGAGTTTTTGATGAAATAATATTACTAGCTATTGAAAGCACGTCATTTACAACGGCTGAACCAGTTGGCAGTGCACCTGCACCTCTACCGTAAAACATTGTTTCACCAACTTTATCTCCTACAACATATACAGCATTAAACTCATATGAAACAGATGCTAGTGGGTGGTCGATAGGAAGTAGAGCTGGATGGACTCTAGCTACAATACCATTTTCTTTATTTTCTGCTATTGCTAACAATTTAATTTTATAACCTAGTTGTTTTGCGTATTCGATATCTTCTAATGAGATGTTTCTGATTCCTGAAACGTAAACTTGATTTGAAGTGACAAGACTATGAAAACCGATGCTTGCTAGAATGGCACATTTTCTTGCTGCATCCAAACCGTCTAAATCGGCACTTGGATCTGCTTCTAAATATCCTAGTTCTTTTGCATCTTCTATTATAGTGTCCAGTGATAATTGTTCGATCTCCATTCTTGTTAGAATGTAGTTTGTAGAACCGTTAATGATTCCACCGATTTTTTGAATGTTATTCCCTGCTAGGGAGAATTGTAATGATCTTAAGATTGGTATTCCGCCAGCTACGGCAGCTTCATAAAAGAAATGGCAATTATTTTGCTTTGCTAACTCAGATAATTCTTTGCCATAGAGGGCAATTAAATCTTT
>JBDHVM010000030.1:0-9846 GCA_039809725.1 Peptostreptococcus sp. | reverse complement strand
TGTAGTTCACTCGAATTGTGATCAGATCCTACTCTTTTTATTGCACAAGGATTAATACTCGATTTAGCTAATATTAGAGCCTTCAAATACTCTATTGCCAATATATTATTTGATGACTTTAGAAATTCAGAAGAAATATGTGGAAGATTATCCTTTATAGATTTTTCTCTTGACACCACAAAAGAGTCTCCTTGTTCTAAATTTTTTAAAAGAGACTCATTGTAATTACCAGTTATACCTGTCAAGACTTTAGCAACTTCCATCAACTTTTCAGTCATTCCAAACTCTGTCCCAAAACAAATTTCTTCAACACAGTTAAGTGAATCCAATGTTTTGATAGCTCCTTGCGCAAATATTTCCGCAGTCTGTGTCGAAAAGTACGCTGGCAATTCTATCACCAAGTCAACGCCTGATCTAACTGCCATCTCAGCTCTTGAAAACTTATCAATACACGCTGGACCACCTCTTTGTACAAAGTTGCCACTCATTACAGACAAAATATGTGTACATTCATTCTTTTTTCTAAATTCATCTACTAGATACTTATGACCATTGTGAAATGGATTATATTCAGCTATTATACCACCGATTTTCATTATTTCCTCCAAGTTCGAACAGTATCTACAGTTGTGCTTTGTTATTTCTCACTTCATTTAACATTTCAAGAAGAGTTGCCTCTACATTGTCAAGTTGCTCAATTGAATATCCTCTTGCACCAGTTCTAAGATCCCTAGAGTACTCTGTAGCCTCTCTGATCATCTTTTCAGCCCTAGCCTTTGCATCTTTAGTAATCTTACTATCTGAAACCAATTCTTCAGCTCTAATAGTTGCTTCTTTTATCATATTTTCAATATCTGAATCTACTTGTTTGTTCTTAATAATAATTTCATCGTTACACTCTTTTACTTTTTGATCACGTTCTCTCTTTGCATCTTCAAGCAAAAAGTTAGCATCATTTCTAGCTGATTCAATTATAGTGTCTCTTTCTTTTATTATCTTAATAGCAGTATCTAGTTCATACGGAAGAGCCTCTTTAAGTTCATCTAAATATGACAATAATTCATCTCTATCAACTCCAACTTTTTTTGAAAGAGGAAACCCACTTGCTTCATTTAACGCATTTTCAATATCACTTAATATTTCCATTATCTTAATATCGTCACTCATAATAACCTCCACTATTTTTATTTTTCTTTAATTTTTTTTCTTTAATTTCTTTTTTCTTTAATTTCTTTTTCTTTAATTCCTTTTATTTCTTTTTTCTATTAAATATTTTTATCCTTCTCACATTTATAATGTGCTATTTCTTCTCATTTTTTTTCATCAGTTCTTCCAATACGCACTCTGGCACGAGATTATCTATCCTCGCATTGAAACAGAGAACTTCTTTTATTAGTGATGAACTAATAAATGAATATTTTGTGTTTGTTGGTAATATTACTGTTTCGATGTTCGGTTCAATTTCTTTGTTCATATGAGCCATCTGAAGTTCATATTCTACATCTCCAGGTGATCTAACGCCTCTTACCAAAACTGAAATATCATGATTTTTACAGTAATCTGTCAACAATCCTTCGAAAAATATGACTTCTATATTTTCTATATGTGAAGTGGATTTTTTAATTAACTCCATTCTCTCTTCAATCGTAAATAATGTTTTTTTATTCGGATTAATCAAAAGCCCTATTTTTAGTTCGCTAAATAGTTTTGATGCCCTTTGAATCACATCTATATGTCCATTTGTTATTGGATCAAAACTTCCCGCAAAAATCGCCTTTATTGGTTTACTCATCATCGTCCTCCAAGCCATAAAACGTTAGTATCGTAATGCCATATTTCTTTTCTCTTATGATATAATAATCCCCGAAGTCCTTTAATACATCCTTTGCATCATGTTCTACGACAATAACTCCATCATTTTTAAGTAATTCAAATTTTTGTATTTTATTTAATACATCCTCAAAATATCCTTCATAATATGGAGGATCTACAAAAATAAGATCAAACCTCATTTTTTTATGGCCTAATTTAGAAATAGCTTCCTTGTAGTCGCCCTTAATGATATTACTCTTATCAATAAATCTTGTTTTCTCAAGATTGCTAGTCAATACTTTAATGCTCTCTTTATTGTTGTCACAAAAATAAGCTTCTTTAGCTCCCCTCGAGAGACACTCTATTCCCAAAGCTCCACTTCCAGCAAATAAGTCTAAAACAACACTATTATATACTTTTGTTGAAATAATATTAAATAAAGACTCCTTAATTCTATCAGTTGTTGGTCTTACATCATTATTTTTGGGTGCGTTTAATTTTAAGCCTCTTGCACTACCCGATATAACTCTCATTCCTAAGTCCTCCTCTGATAATAAACTATTCCAAATATATTTTATCACAGAATGGTCATTTTAACCAGTTCTATATACTATATTGATATGTTTTCACCGATATTTTTAAACATCTCTTCAACTTTTGACTTTATCCCAATATTTTTTTTAAGGCTCAAAGAAGGATCTTCTACATAAATTTCCCTTGCTTCCTTTTGAGCAGTCTTTAATACTTTCATATGCTTGAATAAATTTGCAACTCTCAATTCTGGTAGCCCATGTTGCCTTGTTCCAAAAAAGTCCCCTGGCCCCCTAATTTCTAAGTCTTTTTCTGAAATTTTAAAACCATCGTTGCTTTCTTCCATTATTTTTATTCTTTGTCTACACACTTCAGTTTTTGAATCATATATTAGTGCACAAAAAGATTTTTCACTACCTCTTCCAACTCTTCCTCTAAGCTGATGTAACTGCGCTAGCCCAAATCTTTCTGCATTTTCAATCACAATCATGGTCGCGTTTGGAACATTAACCCCAACCTCTATTACCGTAGTTGTAACAAGAATATCTACTTCGTGATTTTTAAATTTTTCCATAGTTTCATCTTTTTCAGAACTCTTCATTTTTCCATGCAAAATGCTAACTCTCAGATCTTTAAAAAATACATCTCTCATCTCAATATAGACTTCCTCAACAGATTTTACGTCTAATACTTCACTCTCTTCGACCAACGGACAAATTATATAAACTTGACGGCCTTTATCTACTTCTTTTCTAATATTATTCAGGTAAAAACTCTCTCTTTTCCTATTTTCTATTCCTATGGTTTCAATCGGTTTCCTTCCTGGAGGCAGTTCATCTATCACTGAAATATCTAAATCTCCATAAAGTATCAATGCTAGAGTTCGTGGTATCGGTGTAGCAGTCATAACTATTACATCTGGATTTTTAGATTTATTCGTCAACTTACCTCTCTGCCTAACACCAAATCTATGCTGCTCGTCAGTTATAACGAGTCCAAGATTTGCAAACTCCACCCTATCTTGTATCAATGTATGAGTACCAATTATTATATCTATCTCATTTTTTTCTAGTCTCTCAACTACTTCCTTTGCAATTTTTTTTGGCGTGCTTCCAGTCAGAAGCTCGACACGTATATTTTTATTTTCAAAAAATTCAATAAAGCTTTCAAAATGCTGTTTTGCCAGTATCTCTGTAGGAGCCATATACGCTCCCTGATATCCATTCAATACGCAATTTGCAAGTGCCAACTGTGCTACAGCGGTCTTTCCACTACCGACATCTCCTTGAACAAGTCTATTCATCACCCTATCAGAACTCATATCATCTAATATTTCATTATATGCTTTTTTTTGTGCCCGAGTCAGTCTAAACGGTAGGGAATCTTCAATCTCTCCCATTTTCTCATCAATAGCGAAATTTATGCCTTCTGTTGCTTTGTTTCCTCCTTTTATCGAAAATAGACCTAGTTGTAGAAAAAGTAGTTCCTCAAATATAAGCCTATACATTGCTATTTTTACATTTTCTTTTATCGTTGGAAAGTGCATATTCTTAATTGCAAAGTTTATATCACATAGTCCATATTCAGAAACCATGGCACTAGGAAGATATTCATTTATCTTAACATTTGGCATCTCAAAAATATTTCTGATCACACCCATTACATCTTTGTTTGAGACCCCATAGGTTAATCTATATACAGGCATAATAATCCCTGTATTTTTCGTCATTTTTTCATATTCTATCTCACAATTATGAAGCTCAATACTTTTTCCTTTTATTTTCACAGTACCAAAAACCTTTACGATATCACCCATTCTAAATGTATTTTTAATATATTGTTTATTAAAAAAAATCAACTTTGCTTTTCCAGTATCGTCTCCTACAAAAAGTTCGGTAATATTCATTTTTCTTACCCTTAGCGAGTTCACTCTTTCAATACGAACCTTAAGTGTCACTTTTTCATTATCTTGGACTTGAAATATTTTTTTTTCTCTACTTCTATCCTCAAATTCTCTTGGAAAGTAGTACAAAGCATCCCTTATCGTTTTTATCCCAAGTTTAGCCATTTTCTCTGCTTTTTTAGGACCTATTCCCTTGATATATTGTATATTTTCATTTAATTCACTATACATAATACTCACCTTCACAAACTGTAAAATAAACAAATAGCTGTTGCAAAGCAACAGCTATTCTAACTAATTAAATCAATTATTATTCAACTGAAATCAAATAGTAGTAAAGTGGCTGGCCACCATAGTACAATTCCACATCTAATGCTTCAAATTCTTCTTGAATCATTTCCGCAAACAACCTAGCTGAATCTTCTTCAACCTCTTCACCGTAGTATAAAGTAATAATATCAGAGTCATCATCAACCATTTCTCTAATCACATTCTTTGTGACCTCATCGACATCGTTGCCTGACGATACAAGATTTTTTCCTGTGATTCCAATGACATCTCCTTCTCTTACTTCTATTCCATTCATAATTGTGTCTCTTACTGCAAAAGTTATTTCTCCAGATTTAACTTTATTTAAAGACTCATTAAAATTTTCCATATTAGAATCAGCATCTAGCTCTGGTTCATATGCAATTAAGCAACTAATTCCCTGTGGTATATTTTTAGTTGGGACTACATAAATATTTTTGTCAGACAATTCTCTAGCTTGATTTGCAGCCATTATTACATTGCTGTTGTTTGGCAAAATAAAAATATTCTCTGCATTAAGCATATTGATTGCATTCATAAAATCTTCAGTGGAAGGATTCATTGTCTGTCCTCCCTCTATCACAATATCTACACCAAGTTCATCAAAAATATCTGCAAGACCTCTTCCCATCGTAGTTGTAATAAATCCATGTTTTTTCATTTCATCATTTAGTACAAAACCATCTTCAGACTCAGATAATTCGACAATATCTTCTCTTTCTTCTGCATCTTCAATAATCGTATTTTTATGTTGAACTCTCATATTTTCAATCTTTATCGTCAATAATTGTCCAAACTGTAAAACCTCTTCTAATACTATACCAGGGTTATTCGTATGAACGTGAACTTTTATTACTCCATCAAATCCAACAACCACCAAGCTATCTCCATGCTTTAACATAAGATCTCTTACAGTGTCTGAATCAACTTCATCAGATTCAAGTATGAATTCAGTACAATATCCATGTTCAATATCCTCTTCACTTTTGCTTCCTAAAGTCATTATAGGTGCCTGAACATCTTCTTGACGATCTTCACCAGTTCTAAGTTTGACAGGAGATCCTTTTACAGCTAATAGCATACCTTCATAAAGACATACTAACCCCTTACCACCTGAATCTACAACACCTGCTTCTTTTAGGTTTATAAGTAGATCTGGAGTTTTATCAAGAGAAACATTCGCCTGTGCAAGTACCATTTCTAAAAATGGTATCAACTCCTTATTCTTTTTTGATGACTTAATTGCATAGTCACTTGATTCTCTTACAACTGTAAGTATAGTTCCCTCTATCGGCTTTATTACAGCTTTGTATGCAGTATCTGAGCCAGACTTTAGCGCCTTTGCAAACTCATCTACACCCAGGTCTTTCTTACCTTCAAAAGACTTTGCCATACCCCTTATAATCTGAGATAGGATAACACCTGAGTTCCCTCTAGCTCCCATCAAAGAACCTTTAGAAAGTGCCTTTCCAATCTCTTCAATATTGTCATTTCCCAAATTATTTAATTCTCTCACAGCAGATGCAATCGTAAGCGACATATTTGTTCCTGTATCACCATCTGGTACAGGGAATACATTTAGCTTATCGATAATATCCTTATTATTTTGAAGATTGTTTGCCCCTGAGATAAACATCTCCCTAAATAATTTGCCATCTATTCTATCAATCATCTTACCCCTCCTGTTTACTTGATCCTTATTCCTTGTACACTTACTGTAACCAAATTAACTTTAACACCTGAATAAGTTTCAACAGTATACTTGATTCTTTCAATAATATTATTCGCTACAGTTGTAATATTTGTACCATACTGTAGTATTATAAATATTTCAATTTCAACTTCTCCATCACTTAACTCTATTATATTTACACCTTTAGTTGCATTTTCACCCTTTAATAACTCAACTATACCTTTGGACTTTGAAGAGAATCCTACCAATCCATAACTCTCCATCGCTGCTTTATATGTAAGTTGGGCAAGTACATTTTTGTCTATTTCTATATTTCCTAATTTGTTACTTAAAATCGAACTCATATCCTACCTCCTAATTGCGTATATATATCAATATTAATATATATACGGATATACTTCAATGCTTTTGAAAAAAATAATTTTCAATTGAATCACTATAAATTATCACTACCATATATTATACAAAAAAAAACGGGTAATTGCAATTTTTTACTTGATTTTTTCAATCCCCTATGATATTATTAAATATGTTTTTAGGCTTAATATTTTATTATTAAGGAGGTGTGCATAATGTCAAGAGTATGTAGCGTGTGCGGAAAAGGTAAGGTAGCTAGTAACCAGGTATCACACTCTAACAAGCATAATAAGAGAACTTGGTCAGCAAACTTGAGAAATGTTAAGGCAATTGTGGATGGTACTCCAAAGAGACTATCTGTTTGTACTAGATGTTTACGTTCAGGAAAAGTTGAAAGAGCATAATACTGTGTAATTTATTGCATGTTAAGGAAACTGATAATTATCAGTTTCCTTATTTTATTTCTATACATTTTTTATTCCATCATCTTTCTATCAAAAACTATTGTCGCTTTAAATAGATCTCCGTCTAAGAATATCTCTAATTTACCACCCTGTACATTGATATAGCTTTTTGTTATTGATAGACCAAGTCCAGATCCCTCAGTGTTTCTCGACTCATCACCTCTTTTGAATCTATCTGTAATATCTTCTGCCTTATAATTTATCTGAGTGGCTGAAATATTTCTAAAAATTATTGTTACAGTATCGTCCTCATCCAAAATATCTATATAAGCACGAGTTCCTTTCATCGCATATTTAGCCATATTCACAATTAAATTCTCAAAAATTCTATAAGTTTTTTCTCCATCTAAGTTTAAAATTACCTTTTCACTTGGAAAAGATGTTATCAAGATAATTTCTCGGTCATTTATCCTATCTTCCAACTCAAATATGCTCTGCTTCATCAATGCCACTACATCAATAAGGTTTAAATCAAGCGAAATATTCCCAGTTTGTGCCTTTGATATTTCAAACATATCATCTATCAAAATTTTAAGTCTTTCTGATTTTCTGTATATAGTATCTATATACCCCTTTGCAACATCATTTGTCTCAATATCTTTAAGCAAATCAGTATATGTTATTATTGATGTAAGTGGAGTCTTTAAATCATGGGAAATATTTGAAATAAGCTCAGTCTTCATTTTCTGACTCTTAACTTCTTCTTCAACTGACTTTTTATACGCCTGCTGAATACTTCCTAACTGCATCTTTATCTCATTATATACTCCTATATCCTCTTTAGATATATCTACATCCATATCGGAATCTGCTATCTCTTTAGTTAGCTTTAATAACTTGTTATAATCTTCGTAGTGTCCTTTTATTTGTCCCACTATGATTTTGACAAAAATAAGTAGTAAAAAACCACTTATCAACATATAGATTAACCAAATCATCGTATCTATATAGTTTGCCAACAATGCACCTACAAATACCAAGCCTACACATATAACACCAATTAGACACAGTCTATAGTTTTCCTTCCTAAAGTCCACTCTTATTAACTTTGTGATTGCTTTTGATATTTCAATAAATACAAACCTAATTAATCTAATTATTAGTGATTTCTTTTTTAAATATTCCTTTAGCCCAAAACTAAATATCATTTTAACCCAAGTTGTAAATAGGAAGGGCAATAAAAACACCAAAAACGAGTAACCTAGATTCATAATGTTCACTAGTTGTTTTGATATATTTAACGAAATATCATTTTCAATAATTATTTTTAATAAATTTCCTGTGATCGTCTCTCTTACAATCTTAATAGGGATAGAATTGCTTATTAATGAGTAATCTAAATATAGAATAATTCCAAGCACTATTTCAAAAGGCAATTCAAATATGCTATAAATTCCTCTAAAATTTCTCAACTTATATGATGGCATAAATATAGTAATTATCAAAATAGAAAAAATAATCATTCTTCCAATATTTTCAATTACTGCATATGATTTTCTTTCATGTTTATTTATATAATCGCTCACTGAATCTGTACTCGTGTAGAAATTACTATTTATATTTTTTGGTATAGCATAAATAAATCGTGCATTTTTAATCGGATTTACTCTGTAGTTCGAGAAGTCAGATATATTGTCGTTATCTGACATTTCAACTATTTTTTTCTTTGCCTCAATGTCTAAAAAAAAGTTACTTATTGTGTTCTTATTTATTCCATAACTATAAACGACCTTAACTTGACCATCTTGATTGTACTCTAATGCTAAATAATTTAAAAATCTATCCTTTACATTTTTTTCAAACTCACTAAACTCAGTACTATTTCTATTCTTATTGTTCTTGTAATCGTCCAAGGTCTTCATATCACTTTTAAAATCAAAATTTCCTATAAACTGTCCAGTATTTGGATTTACACAGTAGTACTTAATATTACCCTTTGAATCGACTAGAAAACTATTTAAATCTTCAAACCCCTTATTAAATGATTCCTTAACGCCTTGATAATCTAGTTTCCCTGAGTAGTAGTCTATATCCACACTATTTACCAATGCATTTATTGTCTCCTCGGATAAAAAAACATCCGCTGGCTTATTAAAGGTGTTATTTTTTACTTGCGTAGATTTATAGTACAAGTAATAATTTGAATCTATTATATTAGATGCGTAATTTTCAGATTCAAATGGGTTTGCCACATCCTCTTTTAGCCTATTTTCAATATAGTGATACCTAAATATCATAGTAAATGAAAGAATCAACATTATAACAACTATTACACCTGTGAAGATATTTTTTTTTCTAAGTTTATTGTCGTTAAAGTTTTTCAATTTTGTATCCAACTCCCCACACCACCTTTAGGTACTTCGGTTTTTTTGAATCAAGTTCTATTTTTTCCCTTATATTTCTAACGTGAACCATTACGGTATCAGTATTTATTGCGCTTTCATTCCAAACCTTTTCATATATTTCTTCGGATGAAAAAACCCTACCAGGATTTTTCATCAACAAATTTAGTATTTTAAATTCAAGTGGTGTAATCTTTACTAGGTTGCCATCAACTGTAATAGTTCTTCTGCTTTCATTTAACTCAAGAGACCCTACAACATATACCACATCGCTATTATCTTCTTTATTGTCATCTGCAAGATTTAGATACTTTGTATATCTCCTAATCTGTGAGTTTACCCTTGCCAAAAGTTCAAGTGGCTTAAATGGCTTGTTTACATAGTCATCTGCACCTATATTCAATCCCATTATCTTATCAACTTCTTCAGATTTTG
>JBDHVM010000029.1:0-9963 GCA_039809725.1 Peptostreptococcus sp. | reverse complement strand
CATCACAAACTGGTTTTAATGCAACTACAGATTGAATTGTAGAGCAGTTAGGGTTTGCAATGATTTTTCTATTCAAGGTTGGTGTATTGCATTCAGGTACTATTAGATCTATTTCTGGATCCATTCTCCAAGCACTTGAATTATCAATTACTATTACATTGTTTTTCTCTGCAATTGGAGCAAATTTTAATGATGTAGTACCTCCTGCTGAGAATATAGCGTAGTCGATATCTTTGTCAAAAGAGTTTTCTGTTAACTCTTCAACTACAATTTCTCTATCTCTAAATTTTAGTACTTTCCCTGCAGATCTAGAAGATGCCATTAAGTAGATATTATCTACTTTTAAATCGCTTTCTCCGAGTCTTTCTATCATCTTAGTGCCGACAACTCCTGTAGCTCCTACTATTGCGAAATTAGCCATATTTTCATTCTCCTTTTTATTTTTTCTTATAAACATATAAGTTTTATATGCTGATAAAATATTTCTACTTTCCCAATTTACATCTCTCATAAAAAATTAAATACAATCAACTTGCTTTAATGTAATGTGAATTCATCATTGGAAAATGTGTATGTATATTTATTATCCATAACATCTATACTATATATTTTAATACTTATTTATGTGTCTTTAAAGGGTTCTTTTTTTGTAATTATGTAAACTGCTTTTTTTATATACTCAATTTACTAAAACAAACCTATCTAAAAGCAACCTATATTGAAATATACTTTAGTATAACTATATTTAATATTAAATAATTGAATATAGTTTAATTATATATTAAATTCATGACATAAAAGATTCACTGCCTCTGTCGAATTGCACTCATCTATTGCGTACGAAATTGATATTTCAGATGTTGTTACCTGATAAAATTTAATATTATTAGAACACAAAAGTCTAAAAGCTCTTGCAGCAACACCACTTACATCTCTCATTCCAGAACCGACTATAGAAACCTTTGCAAAGTCGGCACGCACAATGTTCTTTAGATTTTCAAACTTATCTGTCAAATTAGAAATTACTGTATTTAAAAAGTTTTTATCAGTATCTTTGCAAGTGAATGAAATATTTATTTCGTTTTCAAATACGACCTGACTTATCATATCTATGTTTACACCTGTTTCGTCAAGCTGGTTGAATAACTCTTCAACGAAATTTGGCGAACAACCAGCACACGACAATGTTACGTGTAATATATTTTTATCTAAAGCTACTCCTGTAACTACTTTCTTCTCTAATAAATCTGTGTTTGACATAATCCATGTTCCTTTCAATTCTGATAGTGTTTTTGCAAGATAAAGTGGTACATTATAATTTTTAGCGATTTCAACGCATCTAGTCTCTAGTACTCCAGCGCCTAGTGCAGACAATTCTAGCATTTCCTCGTAACTTACTTGTTGAAGCTGTTTTGCATCTGAATATATTCTTGGGTCGGTACCAAATACTCCTTGAACATCAGTGTATATTTCACAAGGGGCACCGATTGCAGCGGCAAGAGCAACGGCACTTGTATCTGAGCCACCTCTACCTAGTGTTGTTATTTCACGATCTTCGTTATATCCTTGAAAACCTGCAATTACTAAAACATCAAAGAGTTTTAGCTGCTCATTTAAATAGTCAGAATCTATATCTGCAATTTTGCTTTTTGTATGTTTTCCGAAGGTCTTTATACCCGCCTGCATTCCTGTCAATGACCTTGCTTTTACTCCAATCGAATTTAGAGTTATCGCCATCAAGGAAATAGTATTTTGTTCACCGACGGCTAAAAGAGTATCAAGTTCTCTAACATCGGGATCTTTTGTTATTTCTTCCACCTGCTTTAGTAGATGATCGGTTGTTTTGCCCATTGCAGAAACTACGACTATTAATTTTTCATTTTTGTCGACTCTGCCTTTTAGATACTCTGAAATATTTTTTATTTTTTCAATAGTTCCTACAGATGTTCCTCCAAATTTTAGTACAGATAAATTGTTCATATATTCCTCCATAATTTTGTCTTGTTATAACTCGGCGATGGCGTTCGCCTCGTTGAAACGCTCATGTAGATTTTTAGCTAAAGCTAAAAATTCCTTGAGATTTGTCTTGTTATAACTCGGCGAAGAACGTGCCTCGTTGAAACGCTCATGTAGATTTTTAGCTAAAGCTAAAAATTCCTTGAGATTTGTCTTGTTATAACTCGGCAAAGAGCGTGCCTCGTTGAAACGCTAATGTTGATTTTTAGCTAAGGCTAAAAATTCTTTAAGATCTGTCTTGTTATAAAAAAAGAGCAAATGCGAGCTAGCCACATTTGCCATTAGAGATGACAATCAATCGGCTAGTCCTCCATTATATTAAAAAAGACAAATGCGGTTAGTCCACATTTGTCTGAATATCCTTAGAATAAAGATTCTTTATCTCTCGTGGCTAGCCCTCCATTATCTTTAAAAAATAATGACAAAACAATAGCTATTAACACATGTTCCAAAAATAATTGCAAAGCAATACAATTATAATTTCGGCAATATCCCCTTTCCAATCGAACTGGTTGCTTCCATGTGTTCGTTTGTACTGATGTCAATTGCGCCTCTAACTTTTTATTAAGTTGCTTCCTATTATAAATCATAAGCAATCTTTTGTAAAGCCATAAATGCGAAAATTAATGTGTAATAAAACTTGGTGAAGAACAAGCCTCGTTGAAACGCATAAGTATATTTTTATTAGATAGATTTTTATGCTTTTTAAAAAAACGATTTTATTTATTATTAAATATGCGTAATGCTTGAAAATATGCGTTTTCGGTGATAAAATAGTAGTGTTGTTTAAAACTCGGCGAATAACGAGCCTAGTTTAAACGTTTAGGTATATTTTTAGCCTTGCTAAAAATGTAATATAAAAAATCTTGTTATAACTCGGCAAAAAAAGAGCCTCGTTGAAACGCTTAGGTATATTTTTAGCCTTGCTAAAAATGTAATATAAAAAATCTTGTTTTAACTCGTCTTGTTATAATAATTTATTTAGAGAAGGAATGGTATTTATATATGTTATTAGTATTTGATATTGGAAATACAAATATGGTTTTAGGTGTTTATGATGAAAAAAAGTTAATTATGGATTGGAGAATAAACACTGACTTAAATAAAACTTCGGATGAATATGGTGTGTTAATTAAAAACCTATTTGATGCAAGTGATTTAAAGCTTAATATAATTGATGCAATTATTATTTCATCGGTAGTACCTGCAGTGATGCATTCTTTGGAAAATTTCTGTATGAAATATTGTAACATTGCACCACTTATAGTTGGACCTGGTGTAAAAACTGGGTTAAACATAAAGTATGAAGATCCCAAAATGGTAGGAGCAGACAGAATTGTTAACGCCGTTGCCGCTATATCAAAATATGGAAGTCCACTGATAATAATTGATTTTGGAACTGCTACGACATACTGTGCTATATCGGATAAGTCTGAGTATTTAGGTGGGGCAATTTCACCAGGTGTTAAAATATCTAGCGAAGCACTTTTCCAAAAAGCATCTAAGTTGCCTAGAGTTGAAATTGCAAAGCCTAACATGAGCATTTGTAAGGATACAATATCTGCAATTCAGGCTGGAATAATATTTGGATATGCAGGTCAGGTAGAAAAAATTGTTAAACTTATGAAAAAAGAGTTAGATAATGAGGATACTTTGGTAATAGCAACTGGAGGACTGGCGAATACAATTTCATCAGAAACAGATTCGATAGATGTTGTTGATTCAAACCTAACGCTTGAGGGATTAAGACTTATTTATGAAAAGAATAGAGCTTAACTCTGAAAAGAAAAGAATGTAATTAAGATGTATATATGTAATTAAGAAAAAAGGAACATTAAATGAAATTTAGAGAAGTAGAGATAAAAAATGAAGTGTTTTTAGCACCTATGGCTGGAGTTACAGACTTGCCTTTTAGGTTGATTTGCAAAGAACTTGGATGTGGACTTTTGTATACTGAAATGATAAATGCAAAGGCACTTTGTTATGACGATCAAAACACAAAAAAGATGTTAAATATTTTAGAAGAAGAGCATCCTGTTGCTATACAAATTTTTGGAAGTGAGCCTGAGTATATGGGAAGGGCAGCGGAAATATTAAACGATTATCCAAATGAGATTTTGGATATCAATATGGGATGTCCAGCTCCAAAAGTTGTTAAAAATGGTGATGGGTCTGCACTTATGAAAAATCCTGAACTTGCAGAAAAAGTTCTTAGAAGCGTTGTAGAAAAATCGAAAAAACCTGTTACATTAAAGATTAGAAAAGGTTGGGATGATGAAAGTATCAACGCCTTAGAAATTGCAAAAATAGAGGAAAAAAGTGGTATTTAGGCGCTTACAATACATGGCAGGACTAGAGAACAATACTACTCTGGAAATGCTGACTGGAATATTATAAAAGAAATAAAATCCAAAATAAATATACCTGTAATTGGCAACGGAGATGTTTTTAGCATTGAAGATGCAATAAAAATGAAGGAGGAAACGTCTTGTGATGCAATAATGATAGGACGTGGAGCACAAGGAAATCCATGGATATTTAAAAGGATTGACCATTATTTAAAAACTGGTGAAATATTGCCAATTCCAACGAAAGAAGAGAAAATAGAAGTTGCAATCAAACATATAAATCTTGCAGTGAAAGAACATGGTGAATATGTTGCAGTTAGAGAGATGAGAAAGCATATAGGTTGGTACTTAAAGGGGATGAAAAATTCTGCAAGGCTGAGAGATAAAATAAATAAAATGGAAAGTTCTAAAGAGGTAATTAAAACTTTAGGTGAATTACTTGACATTGGCCTGTAATTAGAATATAATGTATCGGATATATACTAAATTGTGTGATTTTTTCGCACAATTTAATTATTGAAAAAGTATAACTCAAATGAGATGCCCCTCCTCTAATCGAAGTGTAGGTGGTGCAATAAAAAGTTAAAGGTGGTGAGCATATCTCCCGCCTCGTTTAAACGCTTCGGTAGATTTTTAGATAAAGCTAAAAATCTCATAGAAGTTTGTCTCGTTATAAATTGACAGACGGTAAAATAGTGTATTTTTACGTGATTGAGTACGTGATTATGGAGGAGAAAAATGGAAGAAAATAAAGAGATAATACTTACGCAAGAGGGATATGAAAAGCTTGAAAACGAGCTTGAAATATTAAAAACAGTAAAGAGAAAAGAAGTGGCTGAAAGGCTGAAAATAGCAATTTCTTTTGGAGATTTGTCAGAAAATGCAGAGTATGATGAAGCAAAAAAAGAACAGGCAGCACTAGAAGAAAGAATCATGAAGCTTGAAAATATGACAAGAGTAGCTGTTATTATTGATGAAAACAGTGTCGATCTTGACATTATAACAATAGGATCAATCGTACTAATTTACGATACAGACTTTGATGAGGAAGTTGAATATACAATTGTTGGTAGTGCTGAAGCAGATCCTTATGAAGGGAAAATTTCAAATGAATCGCCAGTAGGAAGAGCCCTTCTAGGCAAGAAAAAAGGTGATGAAGTAGAGGTAAACGTACCAGATGGTATGATTACAATTAAAATATTAGATATAAAGAGATAGAGAAACAAAAAATCAAATTTTCATAAGGGAGGAAGTAATGGATAATAACAATATAGAAAGCCAAGTTGAAAATCTTAGCGAAGTTCTACAGGTTAGAAGAGACAAATTACAAAATTTACAGGAGACAGGGCAAGATCCTTTTAAAATAAGTAAATATAATGTTAGTCATCATTCTGATGAGATAAAGGAAAGTTACGACACTTTAGAAGGCAAGCAAGTAAGTATAGCTGGTCGTATAATGTCAAAGAGAATCATGGGTAAAGCATCATTTATGCATATTCAAGATCAAAATGGTAGAATGCAAGTATATGTAAAGAGAGATGATATTGGTGTTGATGAATATAAAATGTTTAAGACGTTTGATATGGGTGATATCGTAGGTATTGAAGGATATGTTTTTAAAACAAAGACAGAAGAGGTATCTGTTCACGCTGAAAAAATTGTCTTACTATCAAAATCATTACAAGTTCTGCCTGAAAAATATCATGGCTTAAAAGATGTAGACCTTAGATACAGACAGAGATATGTGGATTTAATTGTCAATCCAGAAGTAAAAGAAGCTTTCTTGACTAGAACAAAGGCTCTAAAGGCAATTAGAAGCTATCTTGACAACAAAGGCTTTTTAGAAGTTGAAACTCCAATACTAAATACAATAGCTGGTGGAGCAAATGCAAGACCTTTTGTTACTCACCACAATACTCTAGGTATTCCTATGTATCTTAGAATAGCAAATGAATTATACTTAAAGAGATTGATAGTTGGTGGTTTTGATAAAGTATATGAAATGGGTAGAATGTTTAGAAATGAAGGAATGGACATGAAGCACAACCCAGAATATACTGCAATAGAATTGTATCAAGCATATGCTGATTATGAAGATATGATGGAAATAACAGAAAATGTAATTTCACATATGGCTGAAGTAGCAACTGGAAGCATGAAGGTAAACTATCAAGGTGTTGAACTTGATTTTACGCCTCCATGGAAGAGAATGACAATGGAAGAATGCGTAAAAGAATATTCAGGGGTTGATTTCTCAACTATTGAAACTGATGAAGAAGCATTTGAAGTAGCAAAAGAAAAAGGAATTGAAATTACTCCAGGAATGAGACGTGGGGAAGTAATAAATGCCTTCTTTGAGGAATTTGGAGAAGATAATTTAATACAGCCTACATTTATAACTCATCATCCAGTAGAAGTATCTCCACTAGCAAAGAGAAACGCACAAGATCCTAGAATAACTGATAGATTCGAGGCATTTGCTAATAAGTGGGAACTTGCCAATGCGTTTTCTGAATTAAATGATCCAATAGACCAGAAGGGTAGATTTGAAGATCAGGTGAGAAAAAGAGAGCTTGGAGATGATGAAGCTTGTGAGATGGACGAAGATTATATCAATGCACTAGAGGTAGGATTGCCTCCAACAGGTGGACTTGGAATAGGTATAGATAGAGTGATAATGTTGCTTACAAACTCTACAACAATAAGAGACGTACTTTTATTCCCAACGATGAAGCCGATTGGTCATGTGGAAGTTCAAGAAGAAGTGGAAGAAGTAAATGAAAAGATCGATTTTTCAAAGGTAAAGGTAGAACCTCTTTTTGAAGATATGATCGACTTTGAAACATTTTCAAAATCTGACTTTAGAGCTGTAAAAGTAATAGCTTGTGAAGAAGTGCCAAAGAGTGATAGACTTCTTAAATTTACATTAAATGATGGTTCTGGAGTTGAAAGAACAATATTAAGTGGTATAAAAGAATATTATTCTGCTGAAGAACTAGTTGGAAAAACTTTGGTTGCAATAACTAATTTACCTCCGAGAAAAATGATGGGAATACCATCTTGTGGTATGGTAATATCAGCAGTTCACAAAGAAGAAGAAAAAGAAAAATTAAACCTACTGATGTTAAGTAATAGAATACCAGCGGGTGCTAAACTTTACTAAAAAAATAACTCGGCTAAGATGTCTCCTTCCTCTAAACAAAGTGTAGGTGGCGGGTACCTTTTGGATCTTCAGGCGGTGAGCAAATCTCGCATCGTTGAAACGCTTATGTCGAATTTTTAGCTAAAGCTAAAAATTCCTTGAGCTTTGTCTTGTTATAAATAAAGAAAAAATCGGCTCTATAGGAATCTATAGAGCCGAAATTGTAAGAAGTATTTCTCTTATCATTTTAACTGCAGTAATAGTCGATACTCCACTTTGGTCATAGTGAGGTGAAAGTTCATTTACGTCCATTGCAACTACGTTTAATCGATCGAATGTATGTATTGCATTTATAAGGTCAATTGTAGTTATTCCACATGGTTCGGGAGTACCCGTACCAGAAAAGTACGATGGATCAAGTACGTCTAAATCTATTGTAATATATACAGGTCTATTGCCTATAATCCCAATATATTCTTCTAATTTTGACAAATCATATTTACACTGATATGTATGTTTTTCTGCGAAATCATCCTCTTCTTTTGTCATAGATCTGATCCCGAGTTGGAAAATCTTGTCATCACCAACTAAATCATGGCATCTTCTTATAACGCACGCATGTGATAGTTTTTCACCAAGATAATCTTCTCTAAGGTCTGCGTGAGCATCAAAGTGTAGAATACAAAGATTTGGATATTTTTTTGTTAGGGCATCAGCCATTCCAAGGGTTACTAGGTGTTCTCCACCTATCATGAATGGGATTTTATCGTGTTTTAGTATTTCATATGTATGTTCACTTATCAATTCTAGTGCAGATTTTGTATTGCCAAAAGGGAGTTCAAGATCACCTGTATCACAAACCCTAATTTCTGATAAATCTTTTTTTAGGTATGGTGAGTATGACTCTACTCCAAAGCTTTCTTTTCTTATCTCTGCTGGTGCGAATCGAGTACCAGGCCTATAACTAACTGTACCGTCAAATGGTGCACCGAAAATGACAATATCGCTGTCATCAAAAGTTGATTCACACTCCATAAAAGGAGGGTATACATTTTTCATAAAAACCTCATTTCTTGTTTTCATCTCTTTTTTATTTCCGATTCACTATTTGTTTTCTCTTGCGTCCTCTAGCAAATCTTTTACATAATTTGGTAGCGCAAACGAACCTACATGTAGTTCAGTGTTGTAGTACTTTGTATTTAGAGAAAGTGAATTCCAAGCATTTTTATCTAAATCGCTTATTGGATCGTATTTTTTGCTAGCAAAACCAAATAACCAGTGTCCTGATGGATACGTAGGAATATGAGCCTGATAAACTTTTGCAATAGGAAAGAACTCTGTAATTCTCTTATGAGCTCTTTGCATTGATTTTGCATAATCAGAGTAGTATGGACTTTCGTGCTGATTTACAAGTATTCCCTCGTCAGTCAATGCTTTGAAACAATTTCCATAGAACTCTTTTGTAAACAAGCCTTCCCCAGGTCCAAATGGATCTGTGCTGTCTACGATTATTAAGTCATACATATTTTTCTTGTCTCTAACAAATTTCAACCCATCTTCATAGAATAAATTTACTCTAGCGTCTTTGAATCCAACTGATGTGTTAGGGAAGTATTCAAGACAAACGTCTACTACAAGTTTGTCAATTTCTACAACATCTATGCTTTCGATTCCATCGTATCTTGTCAGTTCGCGTACAGTTCCACCATCTCCTGCACCGATTACCAGTACATTTTTAATTTTCGGATTAGTTGCCATTGGTACATGAACTATCATATCATGATAAATAAATTCATCTTTTTCAGTCACCATAACAAGTCCATCAAGTGTGAAAAATCTTCCAAATTCTTTAGATTCAAACACATCGATTGCCTGAAATTCGCTTTTATCTGCCAATAATTGCTTTGTTATTCTAATAGAAAACTTAACATCTTCTGTGTGCATTTCGCTATACCATAGTTCCATTTTATTCCTCCACAACATATATATTATTCATTTCCATATCTTTTGTACCCGTCATTTTACACCCTTTTGCTTTTGCGAATTGGATGTAGTTTAGTATTTCTTCTGTTATCATTTCACCTGGTGCAAGTATTGGTATACCAGGGGGATAAGCCATTACAAACTCACTGCTAATTCTTCCAGCACTGTTTTCTATTGAAAGAGTAGTTGATGGAGCATAAAAAGCTTCTTGAGGGCTTAGTACTACAATCGGGTCTATGTATTCATGATCTAGCATACCTATTGGAGAGCCAGATTTTAGTCTTTTTATTTCTGATAGAGAACTGATAAGTCTCTCTAACTCAAGCGATCTATCACCAACTGATACAATCGCCAATACATTTCCGATATCACCAAATTCAATCTGTATACCGTACTCATCACGAAGAATGTCATAGACTTCTATACCTGCAAGACCAAGATTTCTTGTGTGAATACTTAGTTTTGTTTCATCAA
>JBDHVM010000028.1:0-10001 GCA_039809725.1 Peptostreptococcus sp. | reverse complement strand
GCACACGCGGGGGTGATCCTTGTTATCTATATTTTGTATCGTTTCAATTCTTGTGTTTCCCGCACACGCGGGGGTGATCCTACTCGTGAGGTTTATTGTTCGTCTATCAGTTGGTGTTTCCCGCACACGCGGGGGTGATCCTTCAAAACTAAATGTTGTAAAAATGCTTGATAAGTGTTTCCCGCACACGCGGGGGTGATCCCCGCCGAAGACTACAGAGGAAATTATAAAAGAAGTGTTTCCCGCACACGCGGGGGTGATCCTCCCAAGCATATCTTTCATCATTTTTTTACGTCGTGTTTCCCGCACACGCGGGGGTGATCCTTCACGAAATAGAGGTACTGAGCTATCATCTGAAATGTTTCCCGCACACGCGGGGGTGATCCTAACAACTGGTCGGGGATAACTTATCCATACAAATGTCTCCCGCACACACGGAGGAAATTCACATTTATAGTGTTATATAAATAATTTTATGGATTTACAAATACCTTGCGCTATCGAAGGATAAAAAATAAGGAGGTAAAAAAATGGAAACATTAAGTAAAAGGGTAAAAGAATTAAGAATAAAAAATAATTATACTCAAAAATACGTATTTATAAAAATAGGGACTACAGAGAAGACTTATAGATATATAGAAAATGGTAAAGCAATACCAAAAATACCTACACTTCTTGCTATAGCAGACTTATATGGCGTTAGTGTTGATTACTTACTTGGTAGAACTGATAGACCTGAAGTATTGAAATAATCAGGTATTTAGCTTTTAATTGAATAATATGAGTGATTAAATATTTTGTGTAACAACTAGGATATAACCAAAAGAATAATATATTAGTAAAAATATAAATTTACATATTGCTTATATTGTAAAGTCGATTGTACTTATCTGACTTATAATCATTTGTATTAATGGTTACCGCACACGCGGGGGGGGGAGATCCTAAAGCTATATAACTCGGCTAAGATGTCCCCCTCCTCTAAACAAAGTGTAGGTGGCGGGTACATTTTGGATCTTCAGGCGGTGAGCATATCTCCCGCCTCCTTGAGCTTTGTCTTGTTATAATTGTTTATGTAAAAAAAATAAGAATTAAAATAGGAGAGTTGGTGATTATTTCCAAACTCTCCTATTTTAATATGAAATTTTAAATTATTTAATTGGTAAATTAGACATAAGATACTAATTTACAGAAAAAATTTTACACTCTCTAATAAAATAAAAGTTAGCAATATTATACGCATCTTCTACCTCAATTTTGTTTAGATTAATGTCATTATAAATATCTCTGAAGTACATATAGAATCCACTTGTAAACCCTGTAATTAGATTTTCTTTTAAGTTTTTATAGCTGAATTTTTTCCTCATTATTTATATGTGTCCTGTTATATTTATCTTGTACATTCTTAAAAACGATTTTTTGTATTTAGAATAATCAAAACTAAGCCTTGTTATAAATTAGCATTGGACAATAATAATTCTGTAATATCTTTAGTTAAATATATATCTTCTATATGTAGCAATCTAATATATATTGATAAGTCTGTTCAGCACGAAGTATTAAAGATTGAAAAGAATTCTCGTAGATAATCATATTTTCTATTAAATCAGGATCTTGTTGTTTTATTAATCTATAAAAGAGCGTTAATGAATTTGAAATATCGTTGATTGCACTTTTATTGCATTAAATCAAAAAAACCGCTCCTACACCGAAAAAAGGTCAATATACCTCTCATAATCAGAAAGTAAATACTTACATCAATTTCTCTTGTTTTTCCACTGGGCATTTAATAACTGGTTTCAATTTTCCACCTCGCATTACTATTATTCTAAAAACAAATACACGACAATAAAAATCGAAAGATAGTGATATGTATAACTGCTCACAACTAAAAGTATCTGTAGGAAGACAAGTATCTAGCATTTTCTAATTTGTGGAATATCAATTCATTTTTGGGAAAGAGGTGGATAAAATTTATTCAATTAAATAAAATGTGTTCAACTTGATATAGCTATTTAAGATGAAGATTTAAGAAAAATAATCAAAAAAATTATTAAATGAATAATATTCATTTTGTGTTCATAAAACAAAGATAAAATAAAATCATCAAATAGAAACTTTGATAAAAATATAAATAACGAAAAGGAAGGTAAAAAGATGATGAAATTAAAGAAAGCTCTATTAGTAGGATTAGCAACTACAAGTGTATTAGGTGCAGTCTTAGCGCCTACAGTTCCCTCATTTGCTGAGAAAAACTTATTTGTGGGACAAATTGCTAAAGCACATATTACAGCAAATGATAGTAAAAATACTTTATCTAAAATTAGTATAGATGAAGCTAAAAAAATTGCACTTAATGAAGCAAAGACAGGTAAAATGATAGGAATAAAATTTGAAGATGATGATAATAATGAAAAGTATGAAGTGACTTTCATTGACAATGATCAAGAAAAAGAATATGAGATCGATGCTACTACAGGAAAAATTATTAAAAGAGAAATTGAGGATTTAGATAAAGAGGATAAAGTTCTTGCAGAATTAAAAAATAAAGTAGGTATGGAAGAGATTGAAAAGATTGTAAAAAATAGATATTCAAATGAGAAAATAGTTGGAATTAATCTTGATGTTGAAAGTGGAAAAGCAGTGTATGAAATGAAGTTTGATAATGGTATTGAAACTCGCAAATTAGTTCTATCGGCTGAAGATGGTGCTGAGATTAGTAACACAATGAGATCGGATAAGAAAAAAATTGAGAACAGAGAAATAAAGCTTTATGAAAAATTTGATAATAAATTGAAATAATATTAAGGAGGAACAAATAATGAACAAAGAGAATAAAAAAATAGAGGGATTAGAAGAAATTGTTGTGGTAGAAGATAATAAAGCTGAAAGTACATTTTTAAATAAAATAAAAAATATTTTCGATTTGCATAAGAAAGCATTGATTATTGGGATGATAGTAATTGGCTTGATTGGAGGTAGTGGAGCAGCATTTATGGCAATTGAAGAGTATAATGAAGACAAGCCAGTAGATACGTCTACTTTAAAAATAAGCAAAACGCAAGCAGAGAAAATTGCAATAGGAAAAATGAGTGGTGGAAGTGTTGCAGGGGTTAAAGTTGACAGAGAAGATGGAAGAATAGTTTACGAAGTAGAGGGTAAAAAGGATAATAACGATTATAAATTTGAAATTGATGCTAATACAGGTAAAATAGTTGAAGAAAAAATAAAAAATATGGAGGGATTAAATAAATCGACAGATAATAATATACAAAAGACTGACTCTTCATCTATGAATCAAGAAAAAAAATAAAGGGTACACACTTAATCTATTATTTTAGTATTATTAATAAGTAAAGCCAGTATTTTATACTGGCTTAATTTATTAATAATACTAAAATTTATATACTGTAGTGTAGAATCAATATCTAATAGTAATGCGAAGTTCATATGATGATGATATAATATAGATATAAAATAGGGTCAATCTTTAAAAAATAGATTAATTAAGTTTAGTAAGTGAGGGAGTGGGTACAATGAAGATTCTTGTTGTAGAGGACGAAGAAAATTTAAACAATATTATAACAAAGTTTTTAAAAAAATATAGTTTTGGTGTAGATAGTGTTTTAAATGGTGAGGAAGCGTTGGAATATGTTAAAGTAGTTGAATATGATGTAATATTATTGGATATTATGATGCCTAAAATGGATGGGTATGAGTTTATTAAAAGGGTTAGATTAGATAATAATAAGGTTGCTATTTTGATATTGACGGCAAAAGATTCAGTTACGGATAAGGTAAAGGGACTTGATTTGGGGGCAGATGATTATCTAGTAAAGCCATTTGAATTTGAAGAACTATTAGCAAGAATAAGGGCTATGCTACGTAGAAATTATAGAGAATCAGCTGATAACACTATTACAATCAAATCTAATGTAGAACTAAATTTAGTAAAAAAAACAGTAACAAGGAATGGAAAATTAATTGATTTGACAGCGAAAGAATATGAAGTACTTGAATACTTGGCTAGAAATAAAAATCACATTCTTAGTCGTGAAAAAATTAGAAATCATGTATGGGATTATGATTATGAAGGTGAATCGAATATTATCGATGTTTTGGTAAAAAAAATTAGAAGCAAAATTGATATAGATAAAGAGGATTCTTTAATACAAACCAAGAGAGGACTAGGATATGTCATTAGAGATGTTTAAACTTAAAAAAAAATGGGATCAAATTAGTATAGTTACTCGTATTACAATATGGTACAGTTTTTTTGTAACAATACTTGTATCTGCTCTACTTTTATTTTTAATAATATTTTCAATAAAATTTATTGAACAAGATAATATTAAGGAAATAAGAAAATCAGCTAATAAAATAGTGGAAAATATACATAAATATGAGGAATTTGACGACGGAATGTATTTTTTGATTTACGATATGAATAATAATATCATTAGAGGTAACCCACCTTCAAGCTTTAATGCAAATACAACTTATGGAAACGGAGAAATAAGAGAAGCAGGTACTCAAACTCAGAAATATATTTATTATGATACAAAAATTGATAATAATAGGTGGTTAAGGGTGATTTCTCCCAAAAGCATTTATGGGAAAGAACTAACAAATGTAATCCTAGCAATAGTAATCATTAGCCCATTCATGTTGTTGATTATCATTTTAGGTGGTTATAAAATATTAAAGCGAGCTTTTAAGCCTATTGATAGGATGATTCTAACTGCAAATAGCATAAAAAAAAGCAATGATCTCTCAAAGAGGATCACATTAAATAGTACTAACGATGAAATGTATCGATTAGGATCTACTTTAAATAATATGTTAGAGCATATCGAAAACTCATTTATACGTGAAAAACAATTTAATAATGACGTATCTCATGAGCTTCGAACTCCTGTAGCTGTTATTCTAGCAGAATCTGAGTATGGAATAGCATTTGGTGATAATGTTGAAGAAATGAAAGAATCTTACAGTATAATAAAAAAGCAAGCGATAAAAATGAAAAATCTGATAAGTCAAATATTAGATTTATCTCAAATTGAATCTGATATAAATTTGAACATAGATAGAGTAAATTTTTCTATGTTAGTAAGAGAACTTGTTCAAGATTATAATGAAATGTGCAAAGAAAAGGGCATTGAGTTATTCGTTGATATTGAGGCGGATATTACTATTTTAGGAAACAAATTATTAATTGAAAGACTTTTAGATAATCTGTTAACTAATGCTATTAAATATACGAAGGATAAAATTATAGTATCATTAAAAAGAGAATTTAACCAATGTAGTTTGAGTATCGAAGACAATGGTATTGGAATTAGGAAAGAGGATCAAAATAAGATATGGGATAGATTTTATCAATCAGATAAATCAAGGAATAAGAGTATTACTAATGGAATTGGACTAGGTCTATCGTTTGTTAAGAGAATAGTTGAAGTTCATAATGGTAGTATATCGCTAATATCAGATCTAGGTAAAGGCAGTAACTTTACCATTAAATTTAATATTTAATATAATTTTATGTAATTTAGAATAACAACTAACGACTTCAATTTTAGGGGTGAAAACTTTTAAAGGTCAAATTTAAAAAATGAATATTCAAGAATATTTTTGACTAGCTAAAGAAATAAATATTTGATTAAATAATAGAAAATAGTGTACCCGTATATAAAAAGGTGCACTATTTTTAATTTGTCTACGGCATTAATTTGCTGTGATTTCCTACCAAACCATTTATTGTATTTTAAAAATAGTACAATAATGAAATTTTAACCAAAATATAACTACAATTAGGCTTTTTATTGTAATAAACCTAATATATAATAAAATATATGGTTATGATAAAATATATTAAATTATAAATACAAAAAAATAGAATACAATACAATAAAGAATAAATACCCAATAAATACCCAATCAAAGGTATAATAAATATTCAAATTGATCTTTTTGGGTATTTACTAATCTTAATAGATCTATGGTTAATGAAAAGGCATAAGCAAAATATTTGAGTACATTGATATTGAGTACACTGATATAATGAGAGGAATGATATTATGTTCAGATTTGAAAATGTAAAGCTAAAATCAATATTGGAAATAGAAGAACTTTTAATAAATGATGGAGAGATTACTTGTATATTAGGTGAAAGCGGTAGCGGAAAGACAACATTTTTAAAGCTTTTTAATAAAATTGTATCATGTGACAGTGGGGATATTTTTTACAATGAAGAAAATATAAAAAAAATTGACTCTGTAAAGCTTAGAAGAGAAGTGGTTATGCTTTCACAAACGCCTGTGATTTTTCATGGAAATATAAAGGAAAATCTTTTAAAAGGTCTAATGTTTTCCGAGAAATCAAATGTGAGTGATGAAGAACTTATAAAAATATTAAAATATGTTAATTTAAATAAAGACTTGTATGATGAAACAGCGAGTTTATCTGGAGGGGAGAAACAGAGATTGGCACTAGGAAGAGTGATACTAATGGATCCAAAAGTACTTTTACTTGACGAACCATCTTCTGCACTAGATGAAGGGAATGAGAGTTTAATAATGGAAAGGCTTGTTGAATATACAAAAGAGAACAATAAAACGATGCTAATAGCGACTCATTCTAAAAGGCTGGCATATGACTACTCAGATAGAGTACTTGAAATTGAAAACGGTAAGGTTAGAGAGCTGAAAACAAAATAAGTTTATAAATAAGGAAATAAAATATATTAAAATAAAAATAAGAAAATAAAATAAGTCGTAAAACTTAAAATATAAATTAATAGCAAAACGAGTAAGTGAGTTAAAAATACTTTATTTAAAATCAGAAAATGAAAAGAGGTGTTAAATATGAAAAGTGTAATTGAACTAGGATTTTGGCAGATGTTTGCTGCATATTTATTCGTAGTAATTTTGATGATAATAGTAAAAATAAAGGGTATACCAAGAGAGAAAGAAGTGTTGCTATCATCAATTAGAATGACGCTTCAGTTAATTATTGCGGGTTTTATATTAGTCTATTTATTTGAAAATCCGTCGCCTTTTTACACATTGGCGATACTTATTATCATGGAAGTATTTGCGGTATATAACGTAATCAAAAGAACAAAGAAAAAATTATCAAAAAAAATGAAACGAGCAATATCTATTTCAATAATAACTGGAACGGTCAGTAGCATATTATTGTTTTTATTTATGATAGTAAGAGTGAAGCCGTGGTTTAACCCTCAGTATTTTATACCAATTTCAGGAATGTTAATTGGAAACTCAATGACGGGAATAACTCTAGGTGTTACAAAGTTAGTTGATGATATGGAATCTAAAAGGGATTTTGTTGAAGCTGCTTTAATGCTTGGAGCTACTCCCAAAATGTCAGTAAAGGAAATAGTTGATGGTGCATTTGATTCAGCGATTATACCGACAATCAACTCAATGGTAGGGATGGGGATTGTTTTCTTACCTGGTATGATGACTGGGCAAATTCTTTCAGGTGTATCTCCAATCACTGCCATAGAATATCAGATTGCGATAATGTTAGGTATTTTAATAAGTGTGACACTGACGACCATTTTATTTGTTAATCTTGGGTATAATACGTATTTCAATGAGGAATGTCAGATAAATATCTAGTAAAATAGAATTTGCTTGTTCATCTCTATTTATGTTACACTAGCCTTAGTACGATATGTAAATATTATAATGGAAAGGATACACCTTCTAATAGTACAGTTTTTTTGTAGGTATATAAAAAAAGGGAGTAAATAATATGATCAAGATTCAGGTAAAAGTTAATCAAGTAATTGAAAAGGTTTGTGACGCTTATTATGATCCTAAAGCAAGAATTGTTTGGAATCATGCGTCAGATGATTGGGAAACTCCAACGTCTTCAGTAGACTTAAGGTTAGGTGGAACATTTTCGGATCATTTTCAAGCAAAGGATAAAAGTTTTGAATTTGATTTTGAAGGAGAGTTTACTTATATTGAAACTCCACATCGTGTGGAGTATAAAATGGGTGATGGAAGAAAGGTTATTACTCAATTTACGCAAGATAAAGATTGTACGATAATTACTCAAGAGTTTGATGCAGAAGATAGTAACTCAACTGAACAACAAAGAGAGGGATGGCAAAATATCCTTAATAATTTTGCAAAGTATATTGATGAAAATAAAAATAAAAATTCAAAAAAATAAGCAGAAGTAAAGATACAGTAGATACTGAATGTTGCCCCAAAAAGTTGGATCTTAAAGACCATTTTTGGGGCAGTTTTTGTATATTAACAATAATCATATTTTTTGGCATAACTGTCTTATAGATACCAATCTTATGAAGTTTTTGTAGAATAACACGATTTTAATGATTCTAGCTGTGTACTATAATCTCGATCAAAATTTATCTTAAACTACTATGAAAAAATCTATTTAAACTCATCGAATTTACAATTTTTTTTCATACAGATAGGATAATTTAATATGATATAATAGATTTCATATAGAATAAATGTAACTTAATATGGATAAGTCTTTTTATTAGGTTAAGTTACATTAATACAAAGTAAGAAGATAAATAATAATAAAAAAATAATAATGTGAAAAAACATATTTTTAGATGTTAGGAGTTGATTTTATGGCAAAGATTTTTAGTATATTGACAATTATTTGTATTTTAGTTTATTTTTCTATCATGATATATTTGCACTGCAAACACAAGGAGTATAATCCTATATATCACGCTGTTAGTGATTATGGAGTGGGTAGTTCTAAGAGATTTTATGCGATTTCAGGATATGCAAGCGCAATTGGGTCTTTGTCGTTGGCTATAGCACTTTATTTTTGGTCGTATGATTTTTCTTTCAAAACGACAGCGATAATATTACTTTTGGTAAGGGTTATTTCAGTAGTGGGAGTTATTATTTTTCCAACAGATATTGAAGGTATGGAGAAGACGAAAAATGGAAAAATACATTTATTACTTGCAGTAGTACAGTTTACGGCAATTGCAATTTTTGTATTTAACATGACGGAAAGACTTCAGCCAATATTAAATCAAGGATTTTCAGCATTTCTAGGAGCTTTAGAATATGTTGTGAAATTTGGTTTGATCACTTTGGTAGCAGCGATGGTAATAAGGAAACTGAAAAAATACTTCGGATTGTTTGAAAGAGTATTTCTTTATTCTTCAGCATTTTATATTTTGATTTGTAGTATAATAATACTAATTAAATAGTTTAAAATTATAGTTTAATAACAATAGGGCTATAGTTTAATACTTAAAGATAATAATATAATACAAATAAGGTTATAATATAATACCCAAAGATATATTTAATGTGTATATAGATTGAAAGTAGATTGGGATAAGAAAATGAGATAAAATCTAATAAATAAGTTCAAACTTTTAGTATTATCAATTAGACTACTGTTTTTTATAATATAATTAAAAAAAATAGACATTGTAAGCTGTTATTACTACAGACTTACAAGGTCTATTTTTAATTATTTTTCTATGTACTTAAATCAGAAGTCAACATTATCTTTTAATGTATTTTTTATTTCACAAGTACTAGAATGTGAATTCAGGTTTTAATTCGCCTTTATATGGTGTATGTTCTACAAATACTTCGGCATCTTTTCCATTTGCATCTTTACCCATACGTTTATATGTAAATTTTTTGTCGTTCATTTCAGTTATTTCAAGGACTGCTGCATATTTTTTATCGCCTAATGAAACATGAGCTCTTATTTTTTTGTTTATTAATACATTATATTTATATAAATTTATAATTTGGAATGGTATCATTCTCGATTGTTATCGATTGGCTAGTCGTCCTGCATGATGCTCATAAATTCTTCAAAATTAACTTGAAATTCATAACAAATTTTTTAATATAAATTTCTGATTTAAACAACACTAGACGGTAAAAAAAAAAGAAAAGAAATCTTACTCTCCCCATCGCCATCTTTGTCGAATTCGTTAATCATGGATCGTA
>JBDHVM010000027.1:0-10441 GCA_039809725.1 Peptostreptococcus sp. | reverse complement strand
AATTATTATATCTATTTTAGAAAAAATGTTTGTATGCAATTTACAGTATTTTGTAAAATTTATTTATGCAAGTATTATATTTTCCATTTTGTACTTTGTAACAATAAATTTTGTAAAGTTTGACATAAACCCTATTATAGCTTTAATTTCATATATAGCATTTTTTATTTATGACTATACTTACTCTGTGTTTATAAAGCTTTATTACACTCACATTAGAAAAAGATTATTTAAAAATTAATAACATAGAATCAATACATTTTTTGAATATCAACTAAGTATACTTAAATATTTAGAGTATACGTAATAAATTCAAAACAATAAAAGGCTATAGCACTAAATCCAATCTCTATTGGTGTTCAATGCTCTAGCCTTTTTTATCACAACTAATCATTACCTTCAAGCGCATTAGCTATTCGCTCAAGTGCTTCTGCAATTCTATTTAAATTGTAATTTAGCTCAGTATTATCTGAACTATTTTCATCGTAGAAATTGACCTTTAGATTTGACAAATCGTCATACTCCTCTTCAAAATCATCTATTTCATCAATATATGTATCCTCTTCGAAATCGTCAAACTCGCTATCTTTAAATATTTTTACTTCATCAATATTATCATCACGATCATATTCTTCATCGTAATCTAACCTTTTAAAGTCTTCAAAGTCATTTTCTTCTTTCCTTGCATTTTTAACCGATGGTTCTTCATCGCTCTCTTCTTCCAAGAAGTCCCTGTCTAAGTCGTATTCCAATACATCGCCGTTTTCTATGCTTGTATCTTCAAACAAATAATCATCAATTGTATGAATCTCACCATTCTTACCTGCTGCTTTTAGTTCCTCAAGTTTTGGTATCATTCCAGAATCATCCAATTCATATCCTGAATCATCTTCATGTGGTATTTCAATTTCACTATTTTCAGCTTCTGTGAACTTATTACCATCATCCTCAATCGACTTAGTTTTTTCGATGTGTTCCTCAAATTCAAGTAATTTCTTATTCCTATTATACATAAAGCACCTCTTTAAAAAACAATAAATAATATCTCTTACATTATACATCATTCATTTAACATTTAATATAGATTTAATCAATTTTTTACATCAAATTCTTACATTTATTGTATAATTAATATAACAGACAATATTTTTATATTTTTAAGATAAACTTTACATAATTGACTCATAATTTTTTGTAATGAGATATTCATCTATAATATAATATGTTGCTTAATATACTTAGAAGGAGATATAAACTACTTGTTTATAAAAATATGCTTATGAATTGTGCAGTAGTAGATATAGGTGCCAACACTATTAGGTTGAGCATCTTTGCCATAGATGGAGAAAATCCTATACTTCTTTTTAATAAGAAAAAGACAGCCGGTCTTGCAAACTATAACGATAACGGATATCTTAATGAAGATGGTATTAATACCTTAATTTCCGTGTTGAAAAAATACAAAGATATTCTTACTTACTATCCTGTAGACAAGAAATATATATTTGCAACAGCATCGCTTAGAAATGTAAAAAACTCCTCTGATGTTTTGGAAAAAGTAAAAAATGAACTTGGACTTGATATTGATTTACTCAGTGGAAAACATGAAGCTAATTTCGGATTTTTGGGTATATCATCTGCCATAAAAAGTTTGACAAGTGGAATTTGTGTAGACATTGGTGGTGGGTCAACAGAAATTGTACTTTTTAAAAACAGAAAAGTTAAGGATATTTTCAATTTGGACGAAGGTTGTTTATCATTGCACAAATCTTTTGTTGAAAATATATTACCTAGAGAGTTTGAACTGAAAGAAATAGATAAATATTTAATTGATAAAATGAATGATTTTAATTCCACTCTCCCAGAAGTCCACACAATAGTTGGTATAGGAGGTACAATTAGATCAACTGGAAAAGTACTTCTTGAACTCGGTATAACTAAACACAAAAGAAACTTTGACTTTAACTCTGTTAAAAAACTATATAAACTATTGTTAGAAAACGATCCAAATGCTTATCATGCAATATTAAAAGTTGCTCCAGATAGAGTTCACACCTTACATTGTGGGCTTGTCATTCTGATAAAAGTTTGTGAAATTTTTAAAGCTGAAAAAATTGAAGTCTCTAGCTTTGGACTTAGGGAAGGCTATGTTATCAACAAACTTACTAAAAAGGGGGTGTAGAAATTGGCTGAAAAAAACAAATCTATATATATGCAAAATAGAGAATTATCTTGGCTAAAATTCAATGAAAGAGTTTTATCTGAAGCTGACCAAAGTGATGTTGCCGTGTATGAAAAATTTAAGTTTATCAGCATTTTTAATAATAATTTAGATGAATTCTTTATGGTGAGGGTTGGAAGTCTACATGACTTGTCATTACTTAAAAAAAATACTTCTGACTCAAAGACTGGTATGTCACCTGAAGAACAGATCAACGCCATATTAAAAATGCTTCCTGATATGTATAAAAGAAAGGACAAGCTTTATTTTAGTGTACTTGAACAGCTAAAAAATTATAATATCCACGAATATGACTATCCTGATCTTAGCGACGTACATAAAAAATTTGCAAAGAATTATTTCAATGAGAATATAAAGCCAATACTCTCACCTCAGATAATTGATACACAGCATCCATTCCCTTTTTTGGATAATCTATCTCTAATTATTTTTTTGGAAATTGAAAAAGAAGGTAATAGCTTTTTTGGGCTTGTACCTATTCCAGAAAGTTTAAAAAGTTTTCTTATACTTCCTGGTGAAGCAATTGACTATATATTAATTAATAAACTTATATTGGAATTTATCTCTGAACTTTTTGTAGGATATAATATTATTAGTAAATCGACTATTTGTGTAACGAGAAATTTCGATCTTGATGCAGACTCTGGGTTCGCTGATGAGTTTGATGACTATAAGGATAAGATGAAGATGGTATTAAAAAAGAGAAAGAGGTTGGCTGCTGTTAGATTAGAGTCAAATCAACACCTTTCTGAAAAGGTACTTGATTTTTTAACTGAAAAATTAGAGCTAAAAAAAGAGGCTTATTTTTATTCTGCTTCACCAATGAACATGAAATACGTTTTTGAATTGCTCGATGTACTTCCAAGTGCAAAACGTGAAAAAATGCTATATCCTGAGTTTCAGCCTTATTACTTCAACTACAACAAAAAAGAAAAGCTAATGGATATTATCGAGAAAAAAGACTTATTTTTATCATATCCATATGACGATATTCAGACATTCATAGATCTGCTATCCGAGGCTTCAACTGATGATAGAGTTATTTCTATTAAGATAACAATCTACAGACTTGCAAAAAATTCAAAAATAGCAAAACAACTTATTAAAGCTGCTGAAAACGGAAAAGACGTAACCGTTTTTATGGAATTAAAAGCTAGATTTGATGAAGAGAGTAATATAAACTACGCAAATCTTCTTTATCAGTCAGGTTGCAAGATTATTTATGGATTTGAAAGCTACAAGGTTCACTCAAAACTTTGTCTAATAACATATAAAGACCGTAGAGGCCGTATTAAACATATCTCTCAAATAGGTACAGGCAACTACAACGAATCTACTTCAAAAATTTATGCAGACTTTTCTCTAATGACTGCAAATAAAGAAATCGGGCTTGATGCTTCTGACTTTTTCAACAATATGTCAGTAGGTAATTTAAATGCTAAATATGAGCATCTAGTTCAATCACCATCTTCACTGAAAGATAAATTTTTAAAACTTATAGATCGTGAAATTGAAAAGGGTTCTGAAGGATTTTTATTCTTTAAAATGAACTCTTTTACGGATAAAAATTTTATCAAAAAGCTATCTTTAGCATCTAAAAACAATGTGAAGATTTTTCTAATAATTAGGGGTATCTGTTGTATAATACCTGGAATTTCTGGATACACTGAAAATATTGAAGCCAGAGGGTTAGTAGGTAGGTACTTAGAACACGCTAGAGTATTTCAGTTCGGAAAAGGCGACAATGCCGATATATACATTGGTTCAGCAGATCTAATGACTAGAAATACTGAACAAAGAGTAGAAATTGCATGCCCTATTTTCGATGTCGATATAAAAAGATATATTCAGGACTACCTTACTAATCAATTAAAGGACAACGTAAAGGGTAGAAGAATTAATTCAAATGGCGATTATGAACCTATTTTGACAACAGAAGATCCTTTTTCATCTCAGGACTTTTATATTCAAAAGGCAATAGATGAATCATCTCTCCAGATGAATGATCACTCTGAAAAAAATAGTGGCTTTTCAGATTTTTTGAAAAATGTATTTAAAGGTAAAAACAAGTAATACATACATCGTTATTTAATAATAAAAATAATGGCATCAATACAAAATTTTGTTAACGTATTGATGCCATTATAATATTATGTTGATAATTTTTTCTAATTAGTATTATACTAAAAATATTTGTTACTTATTTGGTTCATAATTTTGATCAATAATATTTGAAAGTGTATGCCAAGCCAAAACTGCGCATTTAACTCTAGCTGGCATATTTGATACATTCTCTAAAATAACTGCATCACCTAAAGTTTCTATCAACTCATCATTTACAGGTACTTCTTTTTTTATCATCCCTATAAACTTTTCAGTCAGTTCTTTGGCTTCAAAAATATTTTTTCCCTTTATAAGATCTATCATCATAGATGTTGAAGCTCTTGATATAGCACATCCTTCTCCTACAAAACTAGCATCCTTTATTATTTCACCATCCATCTGAAGCTGCAATGTGATTTCATCACCGCAACTCGGATTATGTCCTAATTCCTTAAAAGTTGGAGCGTCTAAATCTCTCCTATTTGCCTTGTTGTTGCTTTCTTGTAAAAGCATATCTGTATATAAGCCTTTAAGATCCATATCCCATCACCTTTCTTACTTCTTTTAATTTGTCCACAAAGTAGTCGATTTCTTCAAAAGTATTGTACACTGCAAAACTTACCCTACAAGTAGAATTTTGGTGAATATAGTTATGTAGGGGCATTGCACAATGATGACCCGTTCTAATTGCTATATCAAATGTATCTAATACCGTAGACACGTCATGTGAATGAATATCTTTGATATTGAAATCTACTAGTGGAGATCTTAAGTAATTTGGTGTAGAATATATTTCCACAAAATCAAGCTCGCTCATCTTTTTATACGCATAGTCAGTAAGTGCAAGCTCATGCTCATGTATGTTTTCTACTCCTACTCTTTCCATAAAGTCGATTGCAGCACCTAGTGCTACAGCTCCACCTACATTTTGAGTCCCTGCCTCAAATCTTGCAGGAGATGGAGCAAATGTAGTATTCTGTTCGTAAACATACTCTATCATATCTCCACCGTACATATATGGTATCATCGAGTTTAGAATTTCCAATTTCCCATATAATACGCCTATTCCCATAGGAGCGTACATTTTATGACCTGAGAAAGAAAGAAAATCCACGTCCCAATCCTGAACGTCCATTCTCAAATGTGGAGATAGCTGTGCCGCATCACAAGATACAACAGCTCCAACCTCATGTGCCAACCTAGTAATCTCTTTTACATCAATTACACCACCTACTGTGTTTGATGCTCCAGCAATTGCAACTATTTTAGTTTTTTCATTTAAAAGTTCTTTATATTGATTCATATCAAACTCGTTGTCATCATTTAGATATACGTATCTAAGCACTGCACCTGTTTTTTGTGCTACATATTGCCAAGTAACTAAATTGCTATGATGCTCATATATTGACAATACTATTTCATCGCCTTCTTTTAATTTATCCACTCCGTAAGAATATGCAATCAAGTTCAGAGCTTCAGTAGTATTTCTAACAAAAACTATTTCATCAACAGATTTTGCATTTATAAATGTCTTTACTTTTTCTCTTGATTTTTCATACAAATCAGTAGCCAACATTCCTAAATAATGTGCTCCTCTGTGTGGATTTGCATTTTGATAACAATAGTAATCAGACAATGCATCTACAACACATTTAGGTTTTTGAGAAGTTGCTCCATTATCAAAATATACTATTTTTTTCCCTATTTTTTCTTCATCTAAATATGGAAATTCTTTCCTTATTTCAAGCAATTGCTCATTAGTTATGCCCATAGTATTTCACCTCTCTAATACAATAATATCGTCTTACTATATTTTTGACTCTATCTGTTCCCAAACCGTTTTTCTAAGTTCTTCATCTGGAAGTTTATTTATTGTAGGAAGTAGTTTTGTTTCAACTATCATTTTTTTTGCTTCTTCAATATCTAAACCTCTACTCATTATATAAAACAACAAGTCTTGATCTATTTTCCCTGCACTTGCAGCGTGTACGCCTTCTACATCATCTTCTTGACATAATAGCACTGGTACAGCGATTGATCTCACACCTTCATCAAGTAGAGTCGCAAATTCTTCTTCACTACCAGTTGAAAGTCTTGATCCTCTTTTAAAATCAAGAGTACCTTTAAATGTTTTTCTCGCTTTATCCTTCAACGCACCATTTACCAATATATCTGCATTTGTTTGTTCGCCTATATGATTTATATGGTAAAAAATATCAAGGTTGTTGTCGCCATTTACAAAGTATACCGATTCTACAAAAGTCTGTGCTTTCTTTCCAATCAAATTGGCTCTATAGTTTGTAACAGTTCTCTTTGCTCCTGATTCAATTTGAATAAAGTTTACTGTAGCCCCTTCTAGTACGTCTACATTTATGTCAGTCAAGGCTGAATCCTCTACCATACATCTAGATATATAATATAGATTTACTGTAGAATTTTCATTTGCCTTTATATTTATTACGCTGTGCCTTGATTTGTCAGCCCCTTCTTCCAAACAATTGAAATCGAAAAGTGCTGAAACTTCGTCACCGCTTTTTGCTTCTATTTCACTTACTTTACCTGTCACTTGTGGCATATCGATTAGGGTGTCATTTACCTTAAGCCATCTCCAAGTAAGAAGTGGTAATGTATTTGCTATCATATTGTTTCCTCCTAACCTATTGTTCCTTCAAGTTCAAGATTTATTAAATTATTCATCTCTACTGCATATTCTAGTGGCAGCTCTTTTGCTATTGGTTCAGCAAATCCTCTAACTACCATCGATTTTGCTTCTGCCTCGCTAATACCTCTAGACATCAAGTAGAAAATAACTTCATCGTCAATTCTTCCTATCTTTGCTTCATGACCTAAATCCACGTCCTGAGTAGCAATATCAATCACTGGTATAGTGTCTGATCTAGACTCTTGGTCAAGCATCAAAGACTCACAACTAACTGTAGACTTTGATCCAGTTGCTCTTTCTGTGACCTTTACAAGACCTCTATAGATTGCAACTCCACCGTCTTTTGAAATAGACTTTGAATTTACTGTTGAAGATGTATTTGGAGCAGCATGCACTACCTTTGTTCCTGTATCAAGATACTGTCCCTTTCCTGCAAAAGTGATTCCTGTAAATTCTGACTGTGCATTTTCACCCTTTAGAATACTCATTGGGTAAAGACATGATACTTTTGATCCAAATGATCCTGATACCCACTCAATTTTACCGTCTTTTTCCACTATTGCTCTTTTTGTCTTTAGATTGTACATATTTCTTGACCAGTTTTCAATTGTAGAGTATCTAAGTGTTGAACCCTCTTTTACAAATAATTCAACTGCACCAGCATGAATATTTACAACATTATACTTTGGCGCTGAACATCCTTCTATAAAGTGGCAATAAGCATCTTCCTCTATTATTATAAGAGTATGTTCAAACTGACCAGCTCCTGGTGCGTTTAATCTAAAGTATGACTGTAGAGGTACAGTTACTTTTACACCTTTAGGTACATATACAAAAGATCCACCTGACCATACAGCATAGTGAAGTGCTGCATATTTGTGATCTGCATTTGTAATACACTTCATAAAATACTTTTTGACAATCTCTGGATACTCTCTGACAGCACTTTCGAAATCAGTATATATTACTCCTTGATCTAAAAGCTCTTGCTGTATATTGTGGTATACTACCTCAGAATCATATTGTGCACCTACTCCAGAAAGATTTTTTTCCTTTTCTGCCTCAGGTATACCAAGAAGATCAAAGGTGTTTTTTATATCTTCAGGAACTTCATTCCAATCTTCAACTAGATCTGCATCTGGTCTTATATATGTAGTTATTTCATCAATATTTACTTCATCAAGATTTGGAGCCCAATTCGGATTGTCTAGCTCATAGAATTTTTTTAAAGAAGCCAGTCTTATTTCAAGCATCCAATCTGGTTCATTTTTTTCTTTACTAATCTGAGTTACAATTTCTTCAGTCAGACCTTTTTCAGTCTTTGATCTAAATTTAAACTCATTTTTTATATCGTATATCCCTCTATCTTGTTCTTCAACTTGGGTTCTTTTTCTCGTTTTTTCATTATTACTTGTCATCAGATGAGTTCACCTCTTCTCTGATCCACGCATAACCTTCCTCTTCAATCTTCCTAATAATAGAAGCGTCGCCTTCTTTCACAATATTTCCATCTATTATTACATGTACCACATCTGGAACAACATTGTGTATAATCTCCTTGTGATGTGTAATTATCATCAAAGCATTTTCCTCGTTTTTAAACTCTTTTATTCCTTGAGATACAATTCTAACTGCATCTACATCTAGTCCAGAGTCAGTTTCATCAAGCATAGCTAGTTTTGGATTAAGTATTTGCATCTGAAGTATTTCAGTCTTTTTCTTTTCTCCACCTGAAAAACCGTAGTTCATATATCTACTTGCATATTCAGATTTCATCTCTAACTTGTTCATCTTTTTTGAAAGATCCATATTAAACTTCAAAACTGAAATCTGCTTATCCTCAACTGCAGTTTTAGATGCTCTAATAAAGTTTTCAACTGTTATTCCTGGTACTTCAATCGGTGACTGGAATGACATAAATATACCTCTTTTTGCTCTTTCATCGGCAGCAAAATCAGTTACATCTTCACCTTCAAAGAAAATCTTACCAGATGTAATTTCATATTTCGGATTACACATAATTGTGTTTACCAAAGTTGATTTTCCAGAACCATTTGGTCCCATAATTACATGTGTCTCACCTTTTTTTACGACTAGATTTATATTTTTTAATATTTCTTTATCTCCTACCTTAACATTAAGGTCTTTTATTTCTAACAATATATCATTCACTTACTTCACATTCCTTTCAGTTTTTATTATTATTTTATTAGTTTATTTTTCATACAAGACTATATTACTATGTTTAGAGAAAAAAATCAATTAATCTCGACTAATTTACTAGGATTTATTTAATTTTTTTTTATTCATCAAAAAAAGGACCTACTCAATTAATCAAGTAGATCCGTGTTTTATGTACTTATTATCTTTAATCATGCTTTTCAATTATTTTTTTAAAACTTCGAGCATTTTTAGATTATTTATTTTTTTCTATATAGTATTACTCCACCTGCCATCAATGATACACCAATCGCAGAGAATATTGCTGTGCTCTTCATTCCTGTCTTTGCAAGACTAGAAGTTTTCGCATTGTTTGAAGTTGTTGAAGTACTTTTTGTACTAGATGAATTTCCAGTTGTACTCGTTGTGCTAAGCTTTAGAACTTGATTTCCAATCTTTCCATCAGTTACTGTGAAATAATGGTTTTTAGCACCTGAAATATTGTTTAACTTATAGTAATATTTTCCTGGTTTTATTTCTAAAACACTGTTGTTTAATAAATCTGAACCTGTTGTAGCCTTTGTAGTATCAAAATAACCATCTGTTCCTGTTTTTCCTACAAAAATAACTTGTTCATTTTTCCAATTATCATCTACAGAATACACTGCTATTTCTTGATTTGAAATACCACTGTTGTTTGTATTCACTACTCGTATTTTTACTCCTGTATCAGACTTCTGACCAGATACATTAGAGCTCCTATCATGCCCTACATCGACCTTTTGAGTTGTACCCTTATCTACTTTTACATAATACGCCCCCTTATTAGTTGCGTATCCACTTCCAGCACTACTTTCTTGAACCATATAACTTCCTGATGAAAGTGCAACCGTTCCGTTTATGATTTCAAGGTTTGCTGAATCGTCTTCACCTGTCTGAGCAAATGAACTCATAAGAAGTCCACTATTATCGGAGTTGAAAGATGCTACTCTGATATATGTTCCACTTGCATTTTTCTTATAAAGATCTAAAACAGATCCTGCAACTGGAGCTCCTGTTTTTTTATCAATAGAAGTAATGATCAATTGTCCTTTTCCTTCAGGGAATTTTGTATTGAAAACTTGAATATCCGGTGCTACTCCATTTGATACACTAAATTTAACGTGTTGGTTATTTACCATATAACCTGCAGGCGCTTTAAATTCAACATACATATAATCACCATTTTTCAGATCTAAATTTCCATCTTCTTTTACTACTCCCTTAGCATTAAA
>JBDHVM010000026.1:0-10484 GCA_039809725.1 Peptostreptococcus sp. | reverse complement strand
AGCGCTGAAGGTACTTGATGGGAAGCTGTCTGGGAGAATAGGACGTAGCCACGTGAATGAAGACTCTAGCATATTGTTAGAGTTTTTTTGTTATAAAAAATATAATGAGATAATCTTTATGAAAAAATCAATTAAAGCATTTCGATATGTCACAATATGAAAAATCAATTAAAGCATTTCGATATGTCACAATATGAAAAATCAATTAAAGTATTTCCTCATATCACAACCAAAATTATAAACTGTATCGACAATCTACAGTTATTATTAATATAGGGGAATATTCGGTGAGTTAAAAATTGGAAATGAAAAAGAAAATAAAAAAATAAAAGAAAAAATATGAAAAAGAATATTAATAAAATATCAATATTATATATAAAAAAACATAAAATAATATAGAAAAAATACAAAAAGAAAAAAACTATATTAGTGATTGATAAAATCAATCACTAATAATTTATTTATTTTTAGTCTAATTCTGTAAAAAATTCTACTTATAAAAATGGCTATTTTTCAAAGATTTTTCAGAATATTATGGAATATTTTACACTAGAAGAAAAGAGGCCTTTCTAAAAGTGTTGGAAATACAACTTGTTTTAGAGTATAGAGAATGTCTATAATTAGATAAAGCTGATTAGGCTGACTTGAATAGTTAATAGGTGTTTAATTTTTTATGTTATCAGAATATTATGTAAAACAAATTAAATATCTATTTAGGTATAAAGTGGCGTTAATAAGCGATTTTAAGCGGGTTGATAACATAGATAATCTTTGCGAAAGAGTTTTATTTTTTGCTCAAGATTGTTAATAATTTACTATCTTTGAAGTTATCGAAGCTAAGAGAGAATAAGTATGTACAAATAAGAAAGGAGCAAAGTATGAGTATTTTGGAAGGTAAGAAAATAATAATCATCGGAGACAGGGATGGAATACCTGGTCCAGCAATTGAAGAGTGTGTAAAGACGGTAGAAGGTGCTGAAGTTGTATTTGCATCTACAGAATGTTTTGTCTGAACGGCTGCCGGCGCTATGGACCTAGAAAATCAGAACAGAGTAAAAGATGCTGCCGATAAATTCGGTGCAGAAAACGTTGTGGTTTTATTAGGTGCAGCAGAAGCCGAAGCTGCAGGTCTTGCAGCAGAAACAGTTACAGCAGGAGATCCTACTTTTGCAGGTCCGCTTGCGGGTGTAGAGTTAGGACTTAGTGTATATCACGTAGTAGAACCAGAAGTAAAAGAGTTGTTCAATGAGGAAGTGTATGAAGAACAAGTCGGTATGATGGAGATGGTACTTGACATTGATGATATAGTAGCAGAAATGTCAGAAATACGTGAAGAGCACTGTAAGTATAACTAAAAAATTTAAGTGTAATATCAAGTATTAAAATAAATTCCCTTAATTACACTTAAGTGTAATTAAGAGAATTTCAATAGTATACCAAAAATAAAACAAAGAATTAAACTGCATTTTAACTTAGTAAATAAAGTGGTTACAAAGGAGAGGTATATGGAGTACTGTATTGTATCGAATAATAAAAAAGCAATCGAAAACTTTCCTGAAGCAATAAAAGTTGAAGGGGAATTTATAGATGTATTATACAAGGCTAGAGATATGGTGCATAAGGGTCATAGATTGATTTCATATCCTCTAGGAGCAAGTATAAGAATGATGTACTCGCCGATTAGATCAATAGTTATATCAAAAGAACCAGTTGGATTTCATGAGGATTCTTTAGAAATTATTGAAGGAAGTATTGAAAAATACAAGGTTACAATGGGTGAGAGAATCGTAGACAATAAAAATTACGATGATTATCAAATGATTGATTATGAACTGTTGCTTTCAGCTATTGAAGAAAGCATTTTCATGAAAAATATGAACAAATAACAGAAGGGGTGAGGTTTTTGAGACTAGAATTTAGAAAGATTTCTATCAATGATTTACGCTTTGGCGATGAAACCAAGGTTGAAAATGGTACTTTAGTCGTACAAAAAGAAATGTTGATTGAAGAACTAAAAAGTATTCCTAACGTAAAGGATATTAAGATTGACATCGCAAAACCAGGCGAAAAAACGAGAATTATTCCAGTGAAGGATGTTATTCAACCTAGATATAAGGTTGAAGGTGCAGAAGGATTTGCTGGAGTTACAAGTGATGTTGCTCAGTTAGGAGAAGGTATAGTAAATGTTCTTGATGGTGCTGCTATAGTTACTATTGGTGATATAGTTGGATTCCAAGAAGGTGTAATAGATATGTGGGGAGAAGGGGCAAAATGGACTCCATTCTCAAAGACATTTAACATAGTTGTGGATATCAGTGTAGATGATGATTTAAGTCCTCACGAACATGAAGAAACAGTTAGAATAGTTGGTCTTAGAGCGTCAGAGCTAGTAGGACTTGCTGGAAAAGATGCTAAAGAAGACAGCGTTGAAGTTTATGAATTAGGAAATAACGTTGAAGAATCTAAAAAATACCCAGAACTACCAAAAGTTGTATACGTAGAAATGCTTATATCTCAAGGATTGCTACATGCTGGATATATTTATGGAGTGGATTCAGCTCACATACTTCCAACAGTTCTTGCTCCAACAGAAGAACTAGATGGAGCAGTAATCAGTGGAAACTGTGTTGCAGCTTGTGATAAGATAACTACTTATCAGCATCAAAACAACAATGTTATTAAAGAGTTAATCGGACTACATGGAAAAGAAATAAACTTCCTTGGAGTTATCTTAGTTCCAGAATTGACAACTTTAAATGGTAAGTTTATATCTTGTGACTACACTGCAAAACTTTGCAAGATGCTAGGAGCAGAAGGTGTAATAGTATCAGAAGAAGGATACGGAAATCCAGATGTTGACTTGTTGATGATTTGTTCAAGACTTGAAAAATCAGGTATTAAGACAGTTCTTATCACAGATGAGTGTTCAGGTTGGGATGGAATGAGTCAGCCTCTAGCAGATACTTCTAAAGATGCAGTTGCAGTTATTTCTACTGGAAATGTATCACACGTTGTAGAGTTAGGAAAAGCAGATAGAGTACTTGGAGATCCAGAAGCACTAGCAAATATTGCAGGTGGCTGGGCAGGTGCATATGATAGCGAAACAGGAACAATGAAGTGTGAATTAAACGCAGTGATTGGGGCTACCTCTGAAATAGGTACTCACAATGCCACAGTTGAATTATATTAAGGAGGAAGAAAAATGAGCGATAAGAAAATACTTTATTATCTAAATCAATTCTTCGGTCAAATAGGGGGAGAAGAAAAGGCAGACTTCCCTCCAGAGTATCGTGAAGGTGGAATAGGACCTTCTGATGCTTTTGCAAAATCATTAGGAGACTGTGGAAATGTAGTAGGTACAATAATTTGTGGAGATAACTTCTTCAATGAAAATAAAGAAACAGCAATCGAGTTTTTAGAAAAAGTATACGAAGATGTAAAACCAGACTTAGTTGTTGCAGGACCTGCATTTAATGCTGGTAGATACGGAATGGCTTGTGCAGGTGTAGCTGAGTTCTTTACAGAAAAGTATGCAGTACCAGTTGTTACTGGAATGTATATAGAAAACCCAGGAGTTGACGCTTGTAAGGGCATTGCATACGTGGTTGAAACTGGAGATTCAGCTGCAAAGATGAGAGCTGCATTACCAGTAATGGCAGGTTTGACTAAGAAGCTTCTAGCGGGTGAAGTTGTAAAGCCTAAAGAAGATGGATATATTCCTCAAGGAAAGAGATTGACAATCATATCTGAAAAAACAGGTTCTCAAAGAGCAATTGAAACGCTACTTAAGAGATTAAAAGGGCAGGAATTTGAAACTGAACTTCCAATGCCAACATTTGATACTGTAGATCCAGCTGCTCCAATAGCGGATATGTCAAAAGCCGTAATTGCATTAGTTACTACAGGTGGTATAGTTCCAAATGGAAACCCTGATAGAATTCAGTCAGCATCAGCTCAGAAGTGGGGCAAATATGACGTAGATGGTAAAGATTCATTAGTTGGAGATTTCTGCACAATACATGGTGGATATGACCCAGTTTATGCAAATGAAATTCCAGACAGAGTAGTGCCACTAGATGCACTAAGACAATTAGAAAAAGATGGAGTAATAGGTGGAGTATATAAATATTTCTACACTACAACAGGAACAGGAAAAGCAGTTGGTAACTCAATCACTTTTGGTAAGGAAATCGGTCAGGAACTGGCAGATGCAAAAGTTGATGGCGTAATCGTAACTTCTACGTGAGGTACTTGTACTCGTTGCGGTGCAACGATAGTAAAAGAAATAGAAAGATACGGTATTCCAATTGTACATATGTCAACTATTACAACTATTTCAGAATCAGTAGGTGCTAATAGAATAGTTCCAACTATAGCAATTCCTTATCCAGTTGGAAATCCAGAGTTGGGAGCAAAAGAATTACGTTTGAGACAAACTTTGGTTGGAAAGGCTATAAAGGCTCTTTCTACAGCAGTGGAAGGACCAACGTTATTTAAATAAGAATTGTAAAAAGAAATGAGTAGATTATGGAGAACCGGCAAATTTCTGTCGGTTCTCATATAATAGAGGAGGCACTATGAATAAATCGAAGGAAATAGTAAAACCCGTAAAAGTCATTAATTATGCGGGCGCATTTATAGCATTGTTGATAGGCTCAGGTTTTGCAACTGGGCAGGAAATACTTCAGTACTTTGTTTCATGGGGATATATGGGAATCCTAGGTGTTTTGGTTTGCTTCTTACTTTTGGCGTATGTTGGAATAAGTTTCATATCAGCTGGATACCAAAATAAGTTTGATACTCCTAACGATATATACAGATACTACTGTGGAAAAGTGTTGGGAACGTTTTATGATTATTTTTCTATATTCTTCATATTTTTGTCATTTACAGTAATGGTAGCAGGAGCAGGTGCAACTACAGCCCAACATTACGGATGGTCAAAAACAACAGGAGGGGCATTATTAGCCACACTTGCAATTATTACCGTAATATTTGGTCTTAATAAAATAGTAGATGTAATAGGAAATATCGGACCTGTTATTGTTGTAATAGCAATATTTGTAGGAGCAGTTAGTATATTTACAAATCTTGGTGGAGCAAGCACTGCACCAGAAACTGTAAAACAGTTGGTTGCGAATAAGGAAATAAAGGTAGCGGCAAGCAATTGGTTGTTGGCTGCGGGATCATATGTAGGTTTTTGTATGCTTTGGCTAGCGGCATTCCTTGGTCAAGTTGGTGCAGGAGCAAACAGTGATAAGGAAGGTAAACTAGGTGCATTTGGTGGTGCGGCAGGATTTTCACTAGCAGTACTTCTTATGACATTAGGTATATTCTTTACAATAGGAGAACTAAAAGGATCTCAGATACCAACGTTAATTTTGGCAGGAAAAATACATCCATTATTGGCAAATTTATTCTCAGTAATAATACTTTTAGGAATATACACAACAGCAGTACCTCTACTTTGGTCAGTTGTAGCTAGGTTTGCCAAAGAAAAAACAAACAAATTTAGAGGCTTGACAATAGCACTGGGAATAGTTGGTGCATTTATCGGTCTAAAGCTTGACTTTGACACACTGGTCAATTACGTATACGTTTTAAATGGGTATGTAGGTTTGATCTTACTGGCAATTATGATTGTAAGATCTATTCAGTGGAAAAAGATTTAATCTTGGATATTTAATAAAAAAATAAACACTATTTTAAGATAGGAATACTCTACAGAAAACTGGAGGTTTAGCCAACAGTATCGAAGGGTATTTCTATTTTTTTGAAATATATACTAATCACGTTGTATAATATGTATGATATAATAGATTGTGTAAATCATAAATATTTGATATCTGGAGGTATTATGAACAATAAATTTTGGGATAGGCTTATTTTCAGGGGAATTTCAGAAGAGTCAATAAAGGCAATTGAAGATATGGACAAGAGAGTCTGTTCTTATGGAGCGAATGAGCTCATAATAGAAGAGGGAACAGAAATAAAGGATTTTTGCATAATAGTAGACGGCGTGATAAAGGCAACTGAGTATACTGAGAGTGGAAAAGAACTAAATTCTTCGTATTTTTTTGAAGGGGATGCGTTTCCATTTTACCTTGTTTACGGAGGAAGAAAAAAATATTTTTTTAATACCTACACTTTGAAGAAATCTAAGGTAGTGTGGCTTCCAGTAGAAAAACTTCTTCCTATTATCGAGAAAGATGAAGTTTTTTTGCACAATATATTGCGATTTGTAGCAGAATATACCTGTTATAGCAAATTAATTTTAAGAGGGGTACAATACAGAAAAGTAATCGAGAGGTTAGCTTTTTGGATTGATCATTTTTCTGATGACAATGGTAGAATAGCAATTCCAAATTCACAAGAAGTGCTTGCGGATATTCTACATGTAAACAGAAGTAGTTTAAATCAAGAGATTATGAAGTTACATAATATGGGAATTATTGAATTAGAAGGAAAAATAATAAAAATACTCGATCCTGAACATCTGAAAAATTTACTATAACTCAGTAGACAGGTCTACCTAGTTGAAACGTTTTTGGTAAGAGCTAAAAATTTCATATATGAAAAAAACAGTTGTATAAAAGGGTAGGTACTACTGTAGCCTACCTTTATTTGTTTATAATGGTTTAATTTTTCTAATAATCACGTAATTAAACTCTACTTTTATAAAATAAAATAAAAGATTTCATTATTTTATTAGTAATTCAAATAAAGATATTTAAAATAAAGTAGAATTGATATATAATAGATACATTAAGGATAAAAATAAAGTGGAGGTTGAGATATGCTTAAAAAGTTTAACAAGATATTAGTTGCCAATCGTGGCGAGATTGCTATAAGAATTTTTAGAGCCTGCGCAGAGATGCAGATTAGAAGTGTTGGTATTTACAGTGAAGAAGATAAGTATGGCTTATTTAGAACTAAAGCAGATGAGTCTTACCTAATTGGAGAGGGCAAGGGTCCAGTTGACGCATACTTGGATATTGAAGGAATAATCTCTTTGGCGAAAAGAAAAAAAGTTGATGCTATACATCCTGGATATGGATTCCTATCAGAAAATGCTGAATTTGCAAGAAAGTGTGAAGAAAACGGTATTACATTTATTGGGCCAGCATCAGATATAATGGAAAGACTGGGAGATAAGATAAATTCTAAGTTGGTAGCTCATGAAGCGGATGTTCCTACTATTCCAGGTGTTGAGAAGGCATTAAAGACTGTTAAAGAAGCAAAAGTAATCGCCGCTGAAATCGGTTATCCAGTAATGGTGAAGGCGTCAAACGGCGGTGGCGGAAGAGGTATGAGAATAGTACGCCGTGAAGAAGATTTAGAAATTGAATTTGAAAATGCAAGAAGTGAATCGAGAAAAGCATTTGGAGAAGACTTAATATTTATTGAAAAATATATTGAAGATCCAAAGCATATTGAAGTACAGGTACTGGGTGATAGTGCGGGAAATATTGTGCATCTATATGAAAGAGACTGCTCAGTACAAAGAAGACATCAAAAGATAATTGAGCACGCTCCAGCATTTTCATTGGCAAAAGAAATAAGAGATAGAATATGTGATGATGCAGTAAAGATTGCAAGACATGTTGGATATACTAATGCTGGTACACTTGAGTTTTTGGTTGACAAGCATGGAAATCACTATTTTATAGAAATGAATACAAGAGTACAGGTTGAGCATACAGTGACTGAACTTGTTACAGGAGTAGATATAGTACAGAGTCAGATACTTATAGCCCAAGGACATAAGTTAAGCGATCCTGAAATAGGAATAAATGGACAAGATGATGTTGAAGTGAGAGGTTACTCTATCCAGTGTAGAATAACAACAGAAGATCCGAAGAAAAACTTTATGCCAGACACAGGTAAAATACAGGTATATAGATCAGGTTCAGGAGCAGGTATAAGACTTGATGGTGGAAATGGTTTTACAGGTGCTACTATTAGTCCATACTATGACTCACTTCTTGTTAAGACTATTTCATATGATAGAACTTTCCAAGGTGCAATAAATAAGATGGTTAGATCTATTAAAGAAATGAGAGTAAGGGGAGTTAAGACAAATGTTGGCTTCTTGGTAAATGTTCTTTTAGATCCAAAGTTTATTGCTGGAAAATGTTCGACTAATTTTATTGATGAAAATCCACAACTATTTGATATTAAGGAAAGTAAGGATAGAGGAACAAAGTTACTTAAATTTATAGGAAATGTTGTAGTAAATGAAAATAAATGCGGTGAAAGAAAGAGTTTTGATGCACTTTATGAGCCTAGAATGAGAGAGACAAAGAGCATTGAAGGAAGTAGAGAAAAACTTCTTAGACTTGGCAAAAAGGCATATATTGAAGATATAAGAAATGAAAAAAAATTATTATTCACAGACACTACAATGAGAGATGCACATCAGTCTCTAATTGCAACAAGACTTAGAACGTACGATTTGATGAATGTAGCGGCTGCGACAGAGCACTATCAAAAGGATATGTTCTCACTTGAAATGTGGGGTGGAGCTACTTTTGACGTGGCGTATAGATTTCTTAAAGAATCACCATGGATTAGATTACACAAGTTGAGAGAAATGATACCAAGTATCAACTTCCAAATGTTACTTAGAGCATCAAATGCTGTAGGATACAAAAATTATCCTGACAATGTAATAAGAGAGTTTGTAAAGGAAAGTGCAAAGTCTGGAATTGACGTGTTTAGAATATTTGACTCACTTAATTGGGTTGAAAATATGAAGCAGTCTATTGATTATGCACAAGAAACTGGTAAGATAGTTGAGTCTGCAATGTGTTATACAGGAGATGTTCTTGACCCTGATAAGACAAAGTACACAATAGATTATTATGTAAAAATGGCAAGAGAATTAGAGGCTGCTGGATCAGATATTATTGGTATTAAAGATATGGCAGGTTTATTAAAGCCATATGCTGCATACGAATTGATAACTGCATTAAAGCAAAATGTAAAGGCTCCTATTCACCTTCACACACATGATACAAGTGGAAACGGTGTTGCAACGTTATTAATGGCTTCTCAAGCAGGTGTTGATATAGTTGATGCAGCTTTAGAATCAATGGCAGGAATAACTTCTCAACCTTCACTTAACTCAATTATTGAAGCTGTTAAATTTACTGAAAGAGATCCAGAAATTGATATGTTCGGATACAACGAATTAGGTAAATATTACAGAGATCTTAGAAAAGTATACTACAAGTTTGAAAGTGACTTGGTAAACTCAAATGCTGAAATATACGATTTTGAAATACCTGGAGGTCAGTATACAAATCTTAAGCCACAGGCAGATAGTTTAGGTCTTGTAAACAGATTTGAAGAAGTAAAGGAAAACTACAAAGAAGCAAATAAGATTGTTGGAGATATAATTAAAGTTACACCTTCATCAAAGGTAGTTGGAGATTTAGCGATCTTTATGACAAAGAACAACCTTACAAAAGACAATATTATAGAAGAGGGAAAAAATCTTTCATTCCCAGATTCTTTAGTAGATTATTGCAAGGGAATGATTGGTCAGCCAGAAGGTGGAATTCCTCAGGATCTTAAGGAAGTTGTATTAAAGGGCGAAGAGGCAATAACAGTAAGACCAGGATCACTTCTTCCAGATGAAGACTTTGATGCGATTAGAAAACACTTGATCGAAGACTTAGGAATTGCAAACCCTACTCATAGACAAGAACTTAGTTACTCATTATATCCAAAGGTATTTGATGATTACATCAACCATATAATTGATTTTAATGATGTAAGCGAGTTAGAAAGTGATGTATTCTTCTACGGATTAAACCAAGGACAAGAATGTGAGGTAGAAATAGAAGAAGGTAAAAATCTTACAATAAAACTAGTTGATATAGGCGATCCAAAGGAAGATGCAACAAGGACTCTTACTTTTGAGCTTAATGGTATGCTTAGAGATGTAGACATAAAAGATATGAACTACTCTGGAAAAGTAATCAATGTAGAAAAAGCTGATATGAATGATCCTTATCAAATTGGAGCAAGTATTCCTGGAAAAGTTGTAAAACTTCTTGTTAAAAAGGGCGATGAAGTAGTTGAAAATCAGCCACTGATAGTAATTGAGGCTATGAAGATGGAAACAAATATCGTAGCAAAAGCGGCGGGTAAAGTTTCTGAAGTAAAAGTAGATGTAAATGAAATGGTAATTGACAAGCAGTTGTTGATGCAATTAGAACAAATAGAAGAATAAATAACATTCAAAGATAATAAAAGAATACAGCATCATTTATCGATGAGATGACCCAAAGAGTTGGTTTTAAAATCCATTTTTTGAGGGAGTCCACTGATAATTGGTGCTGTTTTATTTATATATATCTATCACGATAATAATATATAATAATACAACTCTGATAATATTGTTTAATATCTTAAATGAGAGCACATATATTTTGAGATCTTTTTAGTAATTTTTACCAACTAATTTATTATTAATT
>JBDHVM010000025.1:0-10539 GCA_039809725.1 Peptostreptococcus sp. | reverse complement strand
ACAATCAGATTTAAGTAAATGCAGATTGTTTATTGGTTGTTAAAATATATAGAAATGTAATAATAGAAGGAGTAAAAATATGAATAAATTATATTCGTTACAAAGTGGCACAGACATCAGAGGGGTTGCTTACAAAGATGCTAACAGTGAATTGGATATTACATTGTCAGAAGAAGAAGTTAAAATAATTGTAAAGGGATTTGCTACATGGTTAAAAGAAAAATATAAAAAAAATACTTTAAAGATTTCGATAGGTACAGACTCTAGAGTTACAGGTGAAAAGTTTAGGCAAGTATGTGTGGAAACATTTATTAATCTAGGTATTGATGTAGTTGATTGTGGTATTTCAAGTACACCAGCAATGTTTATGTCAACAATTATGGAACCATATAATTGTGATGGAGCAATAATGTTTACAGCAAGCCATATGCCATATATTTATAATGGTATAAAGATGTTCACAAAAGATGGTGGTCTTGAAAAAAACGATGTTAAAAAGATAATAGATATATGTGTAAGTCAAATATTTATGGATGCATCAAAAAAAGGAAGTTTGATTCAGAAGGACTTGTTAGAGGATTATTCAAACACATTAGTATCAATGATAAGAAGAGAAGTAAACTCTTCACAAAACTACGAAAGACCTTTTGAAAATATAAAAATAGTAGTGGATGCTGGAAATGGTTCGGGCGGATTTTTTGTAGACAAGGTCTTAAAAAAGTTAGGTGCCAATACTGAAGGTAGTCAATTTTTGGAACCAGATGGGATGTTTCCAAACCATATACCAAATCCTGAAAATAAGGAAGCTATGGAAAGTATATCAAGAGCTACATTGATGAATAAGGCAGATTTAGGTATAATATTTGATACTGATGTTGATAGAGCGGCAATAGTTGCTTCGAACGGGAAGGCAATAAATAAAAACGCATTAATAGCTGTGATATCAAAGATTGTTTTAGAGAGTTATCCAAACTCAACTATAGTTACCGATTCCGTTACATCAAATGGACTTGCTGATTTTATTGCAAAAAATGGAGGTATACATCATAGATTTAAGAGGGGATACAAAAATGTAATCAATGAGTCAAAAAGGCTTAATGAAGAAAATATTGAGTCACCTTTGGCAATTGAAACATCAGGTCATGCAGCTATGAAAGAGAATTATTTTCTCGATGATGGAGCATATTTAATTGCGAAAATTTTGGTAAAAGTTGCAAAATTAAAAGCTGAAAATAAGGATATTATTGAGCTAATATCAGATCTAAAAGAGTCGAAAGAGGATGTGGAATATAGGATAAAGATTAATGAACCTGAGTTTAAAGATTATGCAGAAAAAATAATATCAGATCTTAAGCAGATCAATTATGGTGCTTATAATTGGAACTTAGTTGAAAAAAACTTTGAAGGCGTTAGGTTTAACTGTGATTCTGAGGAAGAAAAAGGATGGTTTTTACTAAGAGCGTCTTTACATGAGCCTTTGATCGTATTAAATATTGAATCTGATGTTGTTGGAGGGTGCCAAAGTATATATAAAAAAGTTACAAATTTTTTATCTGCCTATAACTTAGACTAAACCTTTTTGCTACTTAATTTGCTACTTATAAAAGTAGACTAAATCACTCTGTAAAACCATCGTGTGTACTTGTTACTATTAATTACAGAATTGTAATGTATAATAACGAGTCTGTAATTATTATAGGGACATTTATGTGTTATTATAAAAGCATAGATAATCATCTAAAAATAATTTCAGAAAAGGAAGTGAGAACATGAAAAAGAATCTTTTTGTAGTAGGAATAATTTTATCAGCGGTATTGTTAGTAAGCCCAATAAGTGGTGCTGTTGTAAATAAATCGCCGAATAACTTTGTAAATAATCAGGACGTAATGTATGCTTCAAAGCCTACAAAAACTGAGTCGAATGTAGATGCAGTTAGAACAGAAGAAGATAATTTTTCAAATGAGTCTACTCCTTCAAACGATAGAAAAGAAGTTGTTGAACCGAAAGGCTTAAAAGCAGAAGTAAAATTAAACTATAGATCAGCAAGTAGAAGACAATTAGCGTTAAATAAGAAAAATGAAAATAAAAAAGCTGTTGAAGCAAAAGCACAAAATGTCGTAGTTGAACCTTCTATTAAAGAACAGTCACCTGTCAACCAACCTCTAAGTGAAGAGCAGGCTGTTGAAATGTTAAAGAAAAAGAATAACAAGGTGAATTATGAATACATGGGCGATGAAAAAAAATTTAACGTATTGGAAGAAAAAGGCCATCAGGGTTACGTATATTTACCAAAGAATGTAAATACTGATATGGGTATGTTTGTTGATAAAAATACAAAAGAAGTGTATTATTTCCATCCATCAGGATATCTTGATATTTATTAAGTAATAGAAATTGATTTTGTTAAGTATATTATGTAAAGATGAAAAATATTGGTATAAAAAAGAATATTAATTAGCATAAAGTCCTAACCGATAATACTTATTTGGTTAGGATTTTTGTTAAGAGATCGATTTATAGGAGGAATAATGAAGAATATAGATATTAAACAGTGGGTAAACTCTTTTGTTTTTTCAGCACTTATTTGCGTTATTGATTTTGCTCTTAAGAAAAATACGGGAAGTTTTATAAAAACATTTGAAGGTAGTCCTTCAAAGGCAATATTGTACTATTTGATGCTTTTTATAGTAGTTTTTGTAATATGCAATATCGTCTACAAAAAGGTAAAAAAAATAAGTGGAAAGTAAATATATAACTTGATACTCAAGTCAATATTCGAAAATAACCAATTCTTTATTGACGTTTGAAATTATTGAATGAAATATAAAATTATGTTATGATATATAGGAGTTAGTTTAAATAATATGTCGTAATAGACTTAAGATTTTATATAGAGAAGGGGAACTTTATGTGTGGATTTGTAGGATTTTTTGATAAAAATCAAAATAAAGATGTGATAATTGAAAAAATGATGGATAGAATTATTCATAGAGGCCCAGACATGGGAGACAAGTTTTTTAATGATGAAGCAGCGCTAGGATTTAGAAGACTTAGTATTTTAGATTTATCTGAAGCAGGTAGCCAACCGTTTTATAGTGAAGATGGGTCTAAGGTTATGGTTTTTAATGGAGAGATATATAACTATAAAGATATAAAAGAAGATTTGTTAAAAAAAGGATACAATTTTAAAAGTTCTACTGATACAGAGGTTTTATTAAATGCTTACATTGAATACGGAGAGAAGGTAGTTCATATGCTTAGAGGGATGTATGCCTTTTGTATATGGGACTTAAATGAAAATAAGGCTTTTGGGGCTAGAGATCATTTTGGAATAAAACCTTACTACTTCTATGAATATGAGTGTAATGGAGCACCTGCATTAATGATAGCTTCCGAAATAAAAAGTTTCTTAGAGCATCCAAATTTCAAGAAAGAAGTAAATGAGAAGGCACTTAAGCCTTATCTTACATTCCAGTACTCATCTCAACCAGATGAAACATTCTTCAAAGGTGTTCAAAGATTGAGACCAGGTCATTATTATATTTATCAAGATGGTAAAATGGAGATAACTAAATACTGGGAAGTAGATTTTAGAAATTCTGGAAACTCTCTTGAAGAAAACATTAATAAAATTGAAGAAGTAGTAGCTGAATCAGTGAAATTGCATAAAAATTCCGATGTGCCACTAGGATCTTTTCTATCTGGTGGTATTGACTCAAGTTATATAACAGCTTGTCTAATGCCAGATAAAACATTTTCAATTGGATTTGAACAAGAAAACTTTGATGAATCTACACTTGCTGCTGATTTATCAAAAATTCTAGGAATAAAAAATATTAGAAAAACAATAACAGGACAGGACTGTTTTGATAAACTTTCATTAATACAGTATCATATGGATGAACCTCAGTCGAATCCGTCCACATTACCTTTATATTTCCTATCTGAATTAGTAAGTGATAACGATGTAACAGTAGTTCTTTCAGGAGAAGGTGCTGATGAAATATTTGGTGGTTACGAGTGGTATGATATAGATGAAGGTCAAAGGAAATTAAAAAAATTGCCAAGTTTTATGTTAAAAGGGGCTGCGGCAATAGCAAATAAGTTGCCGAACTTCCGTGGAAAAACAACTCTATTGAGAGCAGGAAGACCAGTTGAGGAAACTTTTATCGGAGAAGCGTTGATATTTGAAGAGTATGAAGCAAAAGATATACTTAAGTCAAAATACCACAACTCTAGATCAGTTAGAGAAATAACTCAGCCTGTATATGATTTGGTAAAAGGTAAGGACGATGTAACTAAGAAGCAGTTTATTGATATCAAACTATTTATGGAAGGTGATATATTACAAAAAGCCGACAAGATGAGTATGGCTCATTCTTTAGAACTTAGAGTACCATTCCTTGATAAAGAGGTAATGAGAATAGGTGAAGATATTAGTTCTGATCAGAAAATTGCAAATGGCACTACTAAGTATGTTTTGAGAAAAGCTGCTGAAAGAAAACTCCCAGAAGAATGGTATAAGAGAAAGAAAAAGGGCTTCCCAGTACCGATTAAGTTCTGGTTTGCTGAAGAAAAATATTATAACTTTGCGAAAGAGTACTTTACTTCAGAATTTGCAGGTGAGTTCTTTGACATAGAGAAAATAAATAAAATTCTAGATGATCATTACAATGGTGTAGTGAATAACGCTAGAAAAATATATACTGTTCTTGCATTTTTAGTATGGTATAAGAGATACTTTGTTGATGAAGTAATGTAGAGAATGCAAGCTAAGTAATACTAATAAATACAGATACAAAAATATGAGGATTTTGCATTTCCAAAATTCTCATATTTTATTATTTTGTAAATAAGAATCAGTAGAAATATTTTTAATAGAATCTTTTTCAATTTTTTGATATAATGTAATCTAAGTAAGAAAGGAGGAATGGCAGTGTTTAAAAAGAGACTAATAGTATTTTTTGCGGTTCCAATAGTTCTTGCGATACTGTATTCAGGCCTTAGGTTTGGATATATAAACCCAATGGTAAAAGGCATTGATATTCATATAATTGGAGGAACTTTTATTACAAATATAAATAAATACGTAATAAAAGTTGGAGATGAAGTGAATATTTCTGCGGGGAATTATATTGTAGTTCCTGAATTTTCAAAAAAACCGACGCTTAAATTTGCAATATTAGATCACAATGATGTATTGAGTATTCAAGGTAGCAAACTGATTGCGAAAAAACAGGGATATTCTTCATTAGGGATTTTAAATAAAAACAGAGTATTGAGAAAAGTGACCATAATGGTTGTAAATCCAAAAATAAACAACGTTAGTATAGAGTTGAGCAATCCACTTAAGTATTATGGAGATAAAGCGGACATAATCGGAAGTGTAAATATTGATGACTTTAAAAAATTAGAAAAAGGATATAAGTTAAATTATTCGGTCACTAATAAAAATATACTAAAATTAAAAGAGAATGTCATAGAGGCTATCGGAGTAGGCGAAACTAAGTTGATATCAAAATACGACAGAAAGGAAATACAGACAAGTATTAAAATATTACCTAAGGTAGTTAAATTAGATGTAGATAATCAGTATGAACTTGAAGTAGGACAAGAAATAAAAATAAATCCAGAGATAGAAACTCTCCCAAAGGGGAAAAAATCTAAGATAGAATATAAAACTTTGATTACAAAAGAAGGTAGTAAGTACAATAATAATAAACGAACTGTATTTTCAGATGCAGGACTTGAAACTGTATACGGAATAGATATAGGTCAAAATGGAAGCATATATGCTAATAGAGTGGGAAATTATCTGCTTAAAGTTTCCTCAGGTGATAAAAATGTTATTTCTGTTGTGAAAGTGATACCAAAAAGTTTTCAAAATATAAACATTGAAAATCTGCAGTATAAATACGATATAAAAGATGATTTATTAAATCTTGAGTTAGGCTGGGATTATAATGAAAGAGTCAATATGTACCAAATTTATATTAAAAAAGGGAATGAGGATTTTTCACTTTATACGACAGTTAAGACAAATAAAAAGTATATTTCACAAGGTAGACGTATTTCTGAATTAGTAAAACTTGAGTTAGATAATAATAAAGTATACGACTATAAAATATATGTGGTTGGAACTAATGGATACAATTTGACAAAGAAAAGCGATGTTATTCAAGTTAACAATAATATAGGTACGAGTTTTCAAAATAGGTATATAAAAGACTTAAAATACACAGTAGATGAGGAAAATGGAACAATTAAATTTTTGTGGAAACCACTTGATAAATCAAAGTACACATATAGAATATACTATAGTGATAACAATATTAAAAATTCAGGATATAGGTTAATAGCAAAAAACATTAAGAATACGGAGGCAACAGTAAAAATTGACGAATCGGAAATAGATTATAATTTTTATTTAGTAGTAGTTGATAAAAATGCTCAAATATCAGGATTTAGTAAGCCAGTGAGCATTAAAGCAAAATTTTTAGAATAAATGGAGTGAATGATTATGAGTATAATAGGAAATTTAAATAGACCAAATTTCAGAGCCACAAAATCTGATAAGCTTTTAATTAGATATATACTGGAAAACTTAGATAATATTCCGTATATGCAAATATCACAAATGGCAAAAGAAGTTGGTACTGGGGAAGCGACAATAACTAGGTGTGTAAAAAAACTAGGCTGCAGAGGTTTTCAAGAGTTTAAAGTAGGTTTGGCAAAGGAAATAACAGTAAAAAAACAGAATAACATTATTAACAGTAGTATAATGCAAGATGAACCTGCATTGGATACTGCCACGAAACTTGCTGCTTCATATTCAAGGGTTATTGATGAAAGTTTAAAAATAATAAGAAGTGAAGATATAGAAAAAGCGGCAAAGAAGATATTGACAGCAAAAAAAGTATATTTTATTGGTGTTGGGTTTTCAGGAATTATCGCAATAGATTCAAACTATAAATTTATGAGGATCGGAATAAATTCGTCTAGTTTAGATAGTACTCATATTATGATGATGATGGCATCTATAATGCAAAAAGGTGATTTAATCGTCGCAATCTCAAATTCTGGAGAAACAAACGACATAATTAATGCCGTTAAAATCGCAAGGGATAATGGAGTAGAGACTGTATCAATTACTAGCAATGAAAATTCTACTTTGTCTAGTATATCGGACTTGAACCTGCTGTATTATTCAAATGAAAGCGAGTTGGAAACAGGATCTATGAATTCAAAACTTGCACAATACTTTATGATGGATTTAATATATACTGAAGTTGTTAAAGAGAGTATTATTGAGTCAACTAACTATAAGTTAAAGACAACAGATGCAATAAGGTTATTAAACATTAAATAAATAAAATCATAAACTGGATTATCATATTGACAAAACATTACAATCTTGTTATACTCATAGAGTCAAATGAATATGACGTTGAAGAGAAAAGTAGGTATTTTTCAATTATTAAGCGAGTTGGTTATGGTGTGAGTCCAATATAACAAAAATACTGAAGAACATCTCGGAGTTTCTGACCGAAATATTAGTAGGCTCAGACGGATTGATACCGTTAAAAATCTTCAAGAGATTGACAGAAGTCAATAATTTGGGTGGTACCGCGATTTTACACATCGTCCCTTATGTGGATGATGTGTTTTTTTATTACAATTATTTAAAAATTAGGAGGAAATTATGCAAAAAGAATTTATTGAAATTAAAAAATTGTATAGAGAAAGTGAACAGTATATTGGGAAAAAGGTGAAAATAGCTGGATGGATAAGAACATCTAGAATATCAAAAAGTTTTGGGTTTAATGAATTAAATGATGGTAGTTTTTTCAAAAATCTTCAAATAGTAGTAGATGAAAAAAATATAGCGAATTTTTCAGAGGTTTCTAAGCTATCAATTTCATCTTCAATAATTGTTGAAGGAGAAATAGTCAAGGTTGATAATATTAAGAATCCAATAGAAATACATGCTACAGAAGTAATTATAGAGGGAGAATCTGATTCATCATATCCTTTGCAGAAGAAAAAACATAGCTTCGAGTATTTAAGAACAATTGCACATCTTAGACCTAGAAGTAATACTTTTTCTGCAGTATTTAGAGTTAGATCTGCTATAGCATTCGCAATACACAGCTTCTTCCAAGAAAGAAACTTCGTATACGCACATACTCCTATCATTACAGGAAGTGATGCAGAAGGCGCTGGTGAGATGTTTAGGCTTACAACTTTAGACATGAAAAATCCACCATTAACAGAAGATGGAGAAATTGACTTTTCGCAGGATTTTTTTGGCAAAGAAGCAAATCTTACTGTTTCAGGTCAGCTAAACGGTGAGATAATGGCACTTGCATTTAGAAATATTTATACTTTTGGACCTACATTTAGAGCAGAAAATTCATATACGGCAAGACATGCTTCAGAGTTTTGGATGATTGAGCCTGAAATAGTTTTTGCTGATTTGGAAGATAATATGGATTTAGCTGAAGATATGATAAAATACATAATAAACTATGTTTTAGAAAATTGCCCAGAAGAAATGGAGTTTTTCAATAATTTTATAGACAAAACACTACTAGAGAGGCTTACTGCACTTGTTAAGTCAGAGTTTGTGAAGATAACTTACACTGATGCCATTGAAATGTTGCTAAAATCTGACCATAAGTTTGAATATCCAGTTGAATGGGGTTGTGATCTTCAGACTGAGCATGAAAGATATATTACTGAACAAATATACAATGCCCCTGTGTTTGTAACAGATTACCCAAAAGATATTAAAGCATTTTATATGAGGATGAATGAAGATGGCAAGACTGTAAGAGCAATGGACCTATTAGTACCAGGTGTTGGAGAAATAATAGGCGGTTCTCAGAGAGAAGAGAGATACGATGTATTGATGGATAGAATAGAAAAAATGGGTCTTAACAAAGAAGACTACTGGTGGTACTTAGAATTGAGGAAATTTGGTACGGCAACACATTCAGGATTTGGATTAGGGTTTGAGAGAATAATTATGTACCTAACTGGAATATCTAATATTAGAGATGTGATACCTTTCCCAAGAACACGAAAGAATGCAGAATTTTAATCGTATAAAAATAGGGAGGGCAACCTCCTTATTTTTTTAAATCGTTTTATGACAGTTGATATTTATGTGAAAAAAGCTTTGATTTTATGTTATACTCAATATGTACATAAAATTGAAAATGCACTTAAATAATATTCTAGTGTATAAATTTAAAAGCTAGTTTGGTGGTGGAAATATTGAATGAAATAAAAGAATCTAAAATTAGGATAAGAAAAAAACACGATAGGGATAAATTTGATACTCTTGGAATTACTCAAGAGCTAGAAAAGTCACTGAGTATTGAAGAAGAGTTAGTAAAAGAAAAAAGAAAAAAAGAAAAAGAAAAAAAGAAAAAAATAACAAGATTTGTCTTAGTAGCATCAATTATTGCTATTGTCGCTTCAGTAATATATTTTTTAATAAAACAAAATAACGTATATAAATCAAATGAATATGCAACACATTATATGTTATCAACTCAAGATGTAAAAGTTAGCACAGATAAAGACAATAACATCAATTTTACACCTACAGTTTCAAAGAAAAAAATAGGTGTTATTATTTTCCCGAGTGATAGAGTGAAAAACAAGGCATATGCAAGAATGGCGCACTTGATTTCTCAAAAGGGATACACTGTTGTTGTTCCAAATGAAAAATTAAATATGCCAGTATTTTTAAAGGGGTCTACAGAAAAAATAGCAAAAAAACACCCAGATATTCAAAGTTGGTGTTTAGTTGCACATTCTAAAAGTGGTGAAATGGCACTTCAAGAGTCTGCAAATCAAAAGAAAATTATGGGTGTCGTTTTTTTAGGAACTTATCCTACAGGAGATGACCTTAGACTAATAAATAAAAAGGTACTTACAATTTGGGGTACAAAAGACGGTATATTGGATTTTACAAAATTTCACAAATATAAGAATGATATGCCTTCAAATGCAAATTTCTACGAGATTGTTGGAGGAAACAACTCTAACTTTGCCGATATAGAGTTGATGGATAATGACAATAAGGCACTAATTTCACCGACTCAACAGCAAGAGATAACAGTAAATGAAATTCTCAACTTTATAAAAAGTATTACTTCAGTTTAACCTTTACTAGTTCATTAATAAAAGGAGTATGTTTATGAAAAAATATATAATGTCATTAGATGCTGGAACTACAAGCTGTAGAGCAATTCTATTCAATTTAGATGGATCTATAGTCAAATTTTCACAAAAAGAATTTGAGCAATTTTTTCCAAAAGATGGATGGGTAGAACATAATCCTCAAGAAATATGGGGAACTATGATCGGTGTAGTTGGAGAAGTTATAGAGTTTTCTGGAATATCGCCAGATGAGATTTCTTGTATAGGGATAACCAACCAAAGGGAAACTACTATAGTGTGGGATAAGCGTACTGGAAAACCAGTTTATAATGCTATTGTATAGCAATGCAGAAGGACAGCAACGTA
>JBDHVM010000024.1:0-10543 GCA_039809725.1 Peptostreptococcus sp. | reverse complement strand
AACAGTAATAATAGATACTGAAAAAACTACAAATGGTTATAAAATAAGTTTGTAGTAGGTTGGAATATAAGGAGGGGAGAAAGTGGATAGTTTTATTGATTTTTTAAGAGATCTTGAAATAAATAATTCAAATAGAACAAAAGGTTTTGACGATGTGAAAATTGTAAAAATGAAACTAAATAATGATGCAAATTTCGTTGAAATACTTTTAAGTTCAAAGGAAGTGATTCTAAATTCAAGACTCAAGGTCGTAGAAAATCTTGTGAAGGAAAAGATGTGCCCCCCATTAAATGATGTAAAAATATCATTGCAAGTAGTAGGATTAGAAAAGAAGTCTTTGAGAGAGATAATGAAAAAGTATTGGGATAATGTTTATAATTTGATAACTAGAGAAGTACCAATGACGTTGGCGTATGAGGACTCCATCGAGCATATGTGCCTTGACAATACGCTTAAAATAAAGGTTCCAAATACTTTTTTGTATGAAAGGTTCACTATCAAGAATATCTCTGAAAAGGTAAAACAACTCGTTGAGGAGCAGCTAGGGAGAGAAATAAGTATTATTATTGAGGTTGCTAGAAAAAATGAAAATTTACATGATGAAATTGAAAAGATAGTTGAAAGACAAGAAGAAGAGTTAAGTGAAATAGTATCTAAAATAGATTTTACAAAAAAAGATCTTGTTGAAACTAATGATGAAGACAAGTACGTGGTGAGTTACGAAGTAGATCCAAATATCATATACGGAAATACGGTTGAGGGTATTAATCTTTCAATAGATGAGGTAAATGAAAACACCAAGATTGTGACTGTTTCAGGTAAAGTTTTTAAGAAAGATACTTTGAGTATGAAAAATGGCAAGGAAATGTTGAATATTTATTTGACAGACAATACAGGTGCGATTTGTTGTAGATTGTTTCTAAATGATTTGGAAAAAGAAAATGTAACTAATAAGGTAAAAGAGGGTGTAAATCTCAAAATAAGAGGAGATATTATGAGAAATAAGAAAAACGGCTCCTTAGAATTAAACATAACGGGAATTAAGATCCTCGAAAAAGAGCGTAAGAAAGTAAAACAAAATTTATACGATAAAAAAACAGATGAAAAAAATGATTTAAACTCTACTGAAAAAAAAGGTGTTTTAGATAAAAAAATTGAAAGGGTAGAATTGCATGCGCATACACAGATGTCTGCTATGGATTCTGTCGTAAATGTAAAAAAATTGATTAATAAGGCTATTGAGTTTAATCACAAGGCAGTGGCAATAACTGATCACGGTGTTGTGCAAGCATTTCCAGATGCTATGAATGCCTCCAGAGGAAAAGATATCAAAGTTATTTATGGAGTAGAAGCATATATAGTTGATGATAATCTAGATATTATTCAAAATGCAAATGACGATAATTTTGATCAAAGATTCGTAGTTTTTGATATTGAAACCACTGGTTTGTCACCTACGAATGACAATATCACTGAAATAGGAGCAGTACTGATAGAAAAAGGGGTTATTTCTGATCAGTTTAGTTCTTTTGTAAATCCAAAGATGGATATACCATATAAAATACAAGAACTAACTGGAATTACTAATGAAATGGTTGAATCAGCAGATACAATTGATGAAGTACTTCCAAGATTTATGGAGTTTGCAAAAGACTCAGTTTTAGTGGCTCACAATGCTGATTTTGACACGGGGTTTATTTCTGAAAAATGTAGTGAAGTCAATATAAAGTACTCACATGAAAAAATTGACACATTAATGTTATCTAGGGTCCTTTTGCCAGATTTAAAGAAATTTTCGTTGGATAAGGTATCTAAAGCACTTGGAATAACGCTAAAGGGTCATCATAGGGCTGTAAATGATGCTGCTGCAACTGCTGAAATATTTATTAAGTTTATTGATATTATGAAAAAAGAAGGCGCAAACAAACTATCTGATATTAATAATATATATGGAAAAATTGATTATAAAAAATTAAGACCGACACACGCAACTATATATGCAAAAAATAATACTGGTATAAAAAATCTTTATAAATTAATTACTGACTCCCATATCAATCACTTTTATAAGTCCCCTAGAATTTTAAAAAGTATTTTGACTGAGCTGAGAGAGGGCTTGATTATTGGAACTGCTTGCTCTAGTGGAGAACTATTTAGTGCAGTACAGAGAAACAAGACTGACAAAGAAATTGAAAAATTAATAAAGATGTATGATTTTATAGAAATTATGCCGATAGAAAATAATAGATATATGATTGAAAGTGGTGAAGTAAAAAACGAGGACGAGTTAAGAGAAATTAATAAAAAATTAGTTAATATTGGATATTTATACAATAAGCCTGTAGTAGCAACAGGAGATGTACATCTACTTGAGCCACATGAAAATATATTTAGAACTATTTTAAAGTACTCACAAGGGTTCGGTAGCAAGAAAAAAGAATCTGAAATGCTGTATTTTAGGACAACTGAAGAAATGTTAGCAGAATTTAGTTATCTTGGGGAAGAAAAAGCATATGAAGTTGTTGTGACAAATTCAAATTTAATTGCAGATATGATAGAAAATATAGTTCCAATACCTAGTGATACGTATCCACCGATAATCGAAGGTTCCGACGAAGAGCTTAGAAATATGTGCTTTGAAAAGGCCCATAGGATTTACGGGAACCCTCTTCCAGAGATCGTTGAAGCAAGGCTTGAAAGAGAGCTAAATTCTATAATAGGAAATGGCTATGCAGTGATGTATATTATTGCGAATAAGCTGGTTACAAAGTCACTATCAGATGGCTATTTGGTTGGATCTAGGGGGTCGGTAGGATCTTCCTTTGCAGCTACAATGAGTGATATTACTGAAGTAAATCCTCTGCCAGCTCACTATATATGCCCAAATGAAAACTGTAAATACAGTTATTTTTATGAGGTTGGTGAATGGGGATCTGGAATTGATTTACCAGATAAAGATTGTCCAAATTGTGGTGAAAGGCTTATAAAGGATGGACATGATATACCTTTTGAGGTATTTTTGGGGTTTGAAGGAGATAAAGAGCCAGATATTGACTTGAATTTTTCTGGTACTTATCAGCCGATAATACACAAATATACTGAAGATCTATTTGGAGAAGGCTATACTTATAGAGCTGGAACTATTGGTACAGTTGGAGAAAAAACTGCATTTGGATATGTAAAAAAGTTTTCAGATGAGCAATACTACGATTATTCAATGGCTGATATGATTTGGCTTCAAACTGGTTGTACTGGTGTAAAAAGAACATCAGGGCAGCATCCTGGCGGAGTAATGGTTATTCCAGATTACATGGATGTACACGATTTTACACCCGTTCAGTATCCTGCAAACGACAAGAGCTCGGGCGTACTTACAACTCACTTTGACTATCACTCGATAAGTGGTAGAATATTAAAACTCGATATACTAGGGCACGACGGTCCAACAATAATAAGAATGCTAGAAGATATGACCGGGATAAAAATCACTGATGTTAGATTGGATGACCCTGAAACAATGTCTCTTTTTACATCGACTAAGGCACTTGGGGTTACTGAGGAGGATATAGGATCTCCTGTAGGAAGTTTAGCAATTCCAGAGTTTGGAACAAAATTTACTAGACAGATGTTAATAGATACAAAACCAACAACTTTTGCTGAATTAGTAAGAATTGCAGGATTGTCACACGGTACAGATGTATGGTTAAATAATGCACAAGATCTAGTCAGGGGAAATATTGTAGGATTAAAAGAGGTAATTTCGACTCGTGACGATATAATGAATTATTTGATATTTAGTGGATTGAAGCCGAAAATGGCATTTACTATAATGGAGAGCGTTCGTAAAGGAAAGGGTTTAAAACCTGAGTTTGAGGAAGCAATGAGGGAAAATGAGGTTCCTGAGTGGTATATAAGTTCGTGTAAAAAAATAAAGTATATGTTCCCGAAGGCCCATGCAGTTGCATATGTTATGACTTCTTTTAGAATAGCATATTGCAAAGTTAACTATCCAGAGGCTTTTTATGCAACTTATTTTACTACAAAGGTAGAGGATTTTGATATAGAGTTAGTCTCCAAGGGAATAGAGGCAGTAAAAAATAGGATGAGCTATATTAGTTCTTTGGGCAATACATCTACAACGAAGGAAAATAGTCAATATACGCTTTTAGAGGTTGTAGTAGAAATGTACGCACGTGGAATAGAATTTTTAAAGGTAGACTTATATAAGTCTGATGCAAAAGAATTTAAAATTTCAGAAAAAGGCAAAATTTTACCTCCGATGATATCCCTACAAGGTATGGGAGAATCAGCTGCAGTCAGTGTAGTTGAAGAAAGAGAGAAGAGTCAGTTTTTGTCAAAAGAAGACTTACTAAAAAGGACGAGACTATCAAAGACTGTAATAGAAAAACTCTCTGAACACGGTACGCTAGATAATTTAAGTGATAAAAATCAATTGTCATTTTTCAACTAAAACAGTAAATTTAAAAAATATGCTATCTGTTTTAAGGACACTAATGTTATATATTTGGAGGTAATATGAGTAATAAAGTAAAAATTAATTTGTTAGGATTGGCGACTATTTTTTGTTGGTCGGTATCCTTTCCACTGTCAAAAGTCGCTATGCAACACTTTTCTCCATATTCACTCGGATTTTTGCGAGTTTGTATAGCATCTGCTACTTTACTTATAATAGGTAGAGTGACGGGTAGTAGGCTACCAAAGAAAGAGGACATTATATGGCTGTTTTTGGCAGGATTTTGTGGATTTGGGGGGTATCTTTTTGTATTTAACAAAGGAATACTAACATTGACATCTGCATCATCGAGTATAATAATTGCACTAACACCTGTAATGACTGCAGTGGTGGCTCACCATCTTTACAAAGAAAGAATAAATTATTTAGGGTGGATAATGTTGGGAACTGCATTTTCAGGTGTGTTGGTTATGATGCTGTGGGACGGTGTGTTGTCGATAAATTATGGTATGTTCTGGACATTAGGAGCGGCAGTATTGTTCTGTATGTATAATCATCTAAATAGAATGTTGGTGAGGAGAGGTTATAAAGCCATCGAAATAGTCACTTATGGAATGATATCGGCAAGTGTTATTCTCCTTCCTTTTTCGATTAAGGGGATTCAAGAGGTGATGTACGCCAGTTATAAGATGATATTTATCTTGATTGCACTTGGAATCATATGTAGTGCTATAGCATACTTTCTTTGGAGTTGTGCCTTGTCTATGACGAAAAATACAAGTGAAGTAACAAACTACAGTTTTTTGACACCATTATTTGCAACACTTTTAGGCTCTGCAATTCTTGGAGAAACGCCGAATATGGGAACAGTATTAGGTGGAGCGATAATAATAACAAGCATAGTGATATTTAGTTTAAAAGGAAAAGAACAAATATAGATATAGGTTTATGATTTCCTGAAAACATATGTGCTTTAATATTGTTATATAATGCTTAAATATAGACAAATCAATACTTACGTGGTATAATGTTCACGAAACTATAATAGAAATAAATATGGAGGAAATAAGATGGTAACAGCGAGTGATTTTAGAAAAGGTGTAACTTTTGAAAAGGACGGTCAGCCTTGTTTAGTAGTTGATTTTCAGCACGTTAAACCTGGAAAAGGTGCAGCGTTTGTAAGGACAAAATACAGAAACTTGATTACGGGTGCTATAAGAGAAGAAGCTTTCAACCCTAGTGATAAATTCCCGAAAGCAAATATAGAAACTAAGCAGATGCAGTATTTATATAGTGACGGAGAATTATATTACTTTATGGATGAGGAAACATATGATCAGATACCTCTAAACTATGAACAGGTTGAAGATGCAATAAAATTCTTAAAGGAAAATGAAGTTGCAACAATAAGATTCTTCCAAGGATCAGCATTTCAGGTTGAAGGACCAAACTTTGTCGAACTTGAAGTGGTTGAAACAGAACCAGGAATTAAAGGTGATACAGCAAGTAATGTTACTAAGGCTGCAACAGTAGAAACAGGTGCTGTAATTCAAGTACCTCTATTTATTAACGTTGGGGATAGAGTAAAGATAGATACTAGAACGAGTGAATATTTATCAAGAGTTAACTAGACTATGAAAAATAAAAATACCTGTTATATTACAGGTATTTTTATTTATTAAATAATATTTAGGTAGGTGAGACTTATTATGGCAACTAATAAACCATCAGTAAAAGATAGTATATCCGAATTTGAAAGAAAAATTGGATATACTTTTGATGATAAAGAATATATACAAATAGCACTGACTCACTCTTCTTTTGCAAATGAGCATAAGGAATACAAGTACAATGAAAGGCTAGAGTTTTTGGGCGATTCAGTTTTAGGGTTAGTTATTAGTGACTATTTATTTAATGAAAGAAAAGATTTACCAGAAGGTAAATTGACAAGATTGAGAGCAAATATAGTTTGTGAAGAATCTCTTAGCAAGGTTGCAAGAAAGTTAGAGTTAGGAAAGCATCTTTTTTTAGGAAAAGGAGAGAAGATTTCTGGTGGAAGAAATAGGGACTCTATTTTGGCAGATGCAACTGAAGCTGTAATAGCAGCTATTTATTTAGATGGAGGATTTGAAAAAGCTAAAGACTTTATTTTAGATAATCTAAGAGATATAATATCCAACACAGTAGATGGAAATATCTTCAGAGACTATAAGACGATTTTGCAGGAAATAATACAAAGTAAAAATGGGAAAATATCGTACAAACTTATAGAAGAAAAGGGACCTGATCACAATAAAGAATTTGAAATGCAAGTAAAAAGTGGAGCGTCAGTTTTAGGTGTTGGTAAGGGTAAAAATAAAAAAGAAGCTGAAAAGGATGCGGCAAGAGATGCTTTACACAAAATGGGAGAAGACGTTTAATGAAAAGAAAGATAATATCAATTTTTGTACCTCATCAGGGTTGTCCCAATGACTGTATATTCTGCAACCAGGAAAAAATAACAGGTGTTTCGACTGATATGTCAGGTGAAAAAGCGAGGGAAATAATTGAAGAAAGCTTTAGGACTATTGAGGGCAACTGTATAGTAGAAATAGCTTTTTTTGGTGGAAGCTTCACTGCAATTGATATCGAAAAGCAAATTGAACTTTTAAGTGTTGCAAAAAAATATAAAGATATTGGTGTGGTTGATGATATTAGACTATCTACCAGACCAGATTGCATCGATATAAGCGTATTAAAGACAATAAAAAGCTATGGGGTTACAATTATTGAGTTAGGTGTACAATCAATGGACGAGGAAGTGCTTTTAAAAAGTATAAGAGGTCACCATCGTGATGTTGTATATAAAAGTGCGGAATTAATCAAATCAATGGGGATTAAACTGGGTCTGCAGATGATGGTTGGATTACCTAGTGATACTGAAGAAAAGTGTATTGAAACTGCAAGGGAATTTATTGGTATAGGGCCGAGCTTTGTAAGAATTTATCCAACCTTGGTTATTAAAGAAACAGGGTTAGAAAATAAATATTTGTTAGGTGAGTATATACCTTTTTCTATAGATAAAAGTGTCGATATTGTAAAAAAATTGCTAGTTTTGTTCAAAACAAATGATATTGAAGTTATTAGGGTTGGACTTCAGGCTACAGATGATATTAAAGAGGGCGTAGATGTAGTTGGTGGTCCATACCATCCTGCATTTAGGGAATTGGTTGAATCAAGAATAATTCTTGACTATATTATTTGGGTACTAGAATCAGAAAATATTCTTTGTATAAAAAGAAATAAATCGAATCAATTCGACAAAGCAAATGACTTTATCGTAAATAAGCAAAAAAATAAATCTACTGAAGAAATACATAATAGAAATAAAACTGAAATAAACAAGTTGGTAATCAAAACAAGTAACAAAAATATTTCTAGGATAATTGGTATGTTGGGATGTAACAGAACGTATATTAAAGAAAACTATGGATATAAATTAATTACTAAAATAGATAATTCTTTGGAAAAAGAATTGAGTATAAGTATTGACAACGGAAATGAACGATATATAACATTTACTGAAATGTATAGGTTATTAATGACAAAGTACAATATTTGATTTATGGAAAGGAGAAAAAATGTATTTAAATAAACTAGAATTAAGGGGTTTTAAATCCTTTCCAATGAAGACGGATATATTATTTGAAGAGGGCGTTACTGCGATAGTTGGGCCAAATGGCAGTGGAAAAAGTAATATTTCTGATGCGATTAGGTGGGTATTAGGAGAACAAAGTGTAAAGAGTTTACGTGGCGAAAAAATGGAAGATGTTATTTTTTCAGGTACTGATAGTAGAAAAGCTATGAATTATTGTGAAGTTTCTATTACACTTGATCGCTCGGGCGGTAAACGCAAAAATAACCCTGAGAAGCTGGTAATTAAGAGAAGGGCATATAGGACAGGAGAATCCGAATTTTTTATAAACAACAAGAGGTGTCGGCTTAAAGATGTTAGAGAAACACTTATGGACACTGGAATAGGTAAGGATGGATACTCTATTATAGAGCAGGGAAAGGTTGAAGAGATACTTAGCAACAATCCACAGAATAGACGTAAAATTTTTGATGAAGCGTGTGGAATAGCAAAACATAGATATAAAAAAAATGAAGCTGAAAAAAATCTAAAAAAAAGTAGTGAAAATTTAGAGAGAATAATTGATATCTATGTTGAAATTGAAGGTCAATTAAAACCTTTGGAGAGGCAGCAAGAAAAGGCAAAAAAATTTATTGAGGTTAGAGATAGATTAAAAAAGTTGGAGTTAAACGACTTTATAAATCAATGTGTTGAGTTTGAGAAAATAATTAAGGAATTAATAGATGAAGAAGACACATTAAATAAAGAGCTTATTTTGATTGATGAAGAAAAAAATGATATTGAAAGACTAATATCCGAACTGGATAGGTCAATGGTTTTAATAGATGAGTTTATTGAACAGTTAAACTTGAAAATTCTGGAAACTGGAGAAAGTATATCAAACAATAAAAATGAGACAAATATTGCCACTGAAAAGCTAAATAATCAACTCAGAGAAATAGAGCGTAAGAATATAGAAGTAAAGGGACTAAAAAAGAAAATTGATATTGAGGAATTAGAATTTAAAGAAGCAAATAAAAAAGCTGATGACAATTCTTTTGTGATTGAAGACATTGAATCTAGAATAGCTGAGGTTTTTACTTCAAAAATGGCTCTGGAAGCTTCACTTGAGAATATAAAAGAAAAAATAGAGTCTAATAAAAGCAATTCAATTGAACTTTTATTAAAAAAACAAGATATTTCTGAGAGATATGCTGTTTTGCAAACAAATTTGGATAATATGCAAAGAAGGAAGGAAGATGTAATTTCTTTGGCATCGAAGTTAGATTTAGAAGTCAAACAATTGAATCATGAATTAGCGATAAAAAATGATAAATATAAACTAATTGATGAAAAAATTCTTGAAATAGACAAAGAAACTAAAACTAAAATATCTAACTTAGAAGAGAAAGACGCTGAGTTAAAAGAAAACTACATCAAGGAAAATTCTTGCTTTGCAAACATGGAAAATTTAAAATCAAGAAAAAACACATATATCGAGATGGAAAACCACTACGAAGGCTTCAATAAAGGTGTAAAAGAGATTTTAAAAAATAAGTCTCTAAGTGGTATCTCTGGAGCATTCGGTGAATTGATCAAGGTTCCACAAAAGTATGAAAAAGCAGTGGAGGCGTCCTTAGGTGCAATGATTCAAAATATCGTTGTTGAAAGCGAAGATGTTGCAAAAAAAGGGATACAGTACCTAAAGGAGAATAACTTAGGGCGAGTTACTTTCCTACCAATAAATACTGTTAAAGGTAAAAAGATTTTTTTAGATGCCAATACATATTCCATAAATCCAATAGGAGTTGCGTCTGATTTAATTAATTACGATTTAAAGTATAAAGGAATAGTTGAGAGCATCTTAGGGAGAGTATTAATTTTTGAAAATATAGATTTAGCAAATAAATTTGCAAGAGAGTCGAATTATAAATTCAAATTGGTTACTTTAGAAGGTGATATTTTAAATCCAGGGGGATCGATCACTGGTGGAAGTCTAAAAACCAGTGGAAATATTCTTTCTAGGAAGAGAATCATAGAGGAACTTGAAATAGAGTTAGGTAAACTAGGAAATGATTATCAAGATATTCAAAAACTAATATCTGATAATAAGATAAAAAAGGAAGATCTTGATAATAGCATTAGGGAACTCGAATCAAATAAAAAGAGCTACGAAAGTAAAAAAATTATATTAAAATCTGAAATAGGAATGCTTAACGATAAAATTTCAGATAAAAATAAATCAATAGCAAACTATAATTTTGAAAAATCATCAATTGACAAAGAAATAGAAAAAGATAGAAATGAATTTTTAAAGCGTAAACAAGAGTTAGAAATATTATCTGATGAATGTAAGGGGAATACTGAAAGTGTTCAGGTACTTATAGAGGAAGAAAGACTCATATCAAGTGAATTCAATGATATTGTAAAAGCATAGAACGAAAAAACTATGGAGC
>JBDHVM010000023.1:0-10569 GCA_039809725.1 Peptostreptococcus sp. | reverse complement strand
TGAATTAAATTCTAAAAAAAGAAATAAAAATATTGCTTTTCCAAGGCAGGTAGCTATGTATCTTGCAAGAAATCTTCTTGATATGTCGCTCCCAAGTATAGGTGCGGAATTTGGTAAACGTGATCATACTACTGTAATGTATGCAATTGATAAAATAAAAGATGAAATGAGCAAAAACGAAGAAACAAAAGTTAGAATAGAAAAAATAACATCGGATTTAAATGGATAATTATCAACATTATCCATAGTATCCACATTATGCTATATTTTATATGAAAATTTGTATTTTTTTATCAACAATACATTAACAAATTATACATATGTTTCCCACTTGTTTATCAACATGATAAAATGTTTATATTTTAGTAGTTACAGTATGGTATCAACATTATCAACAACACCTACTACTACTTCTACTATATATTATAATAATATATGTATATAGAAATATACCGATTTGAGAAAGGATGGAATTCTAATTTGAATATTTTATGTAACCAAAATATGCTTGTACAAGCAATTAACAATGCACAAAAGGCAATTAACAATAAGACAAATATCGAATTGTTAAGAGGAATAATGTTAACAGCTAAAGATAATACCTTAACTGTTACTGGGTATGACAACGAAATAAGTATTGAAACAAATATAGAGTCACAAATAAATAAAGAGGGAAGTATAGTTGTAAACTCTAGACTTATAGGTGACATAGTGAGAAAACTACCAAATACTTTTATTTCAATAGAAACTGATGACAATAATAATATATTTATTAACTGTCTATCTTCAAGATTTAAAATTAAAGGAATAGATTCTTCTGAATTTCCAAGACCTTCAGAAGTTTCTACTAACAGCATGATAAAATTCAATCAGATTGAAATGAAAAACATGATACGACAAACAGTATTTGCAACCGCTCATGAACCAATAAATCCTACATTGGCAGGAGAACTTTTAGAAATAAATGAGAATAATGTAAATATGGTTGCTGTTGATGGTTATAGATTAGCAGTTAGGAAGTCAATAATTGAAGATAAGATTGAATCACCTGTAAATATGATAATACCAGGAACTACTCTCAATCATTTGAACAGTTTACTTACTGATGATGGAGATTTATATATTGGGTTCGATGATAAAAATATTATTTTCAAATTATCAAATACAAAGATAGTAGCAAGATTGATAGAAGGTAATTTTACGAAATATGAAAATTTACTTCCAAAGGAGTATATTACAAAAGTAGAAGTAAATAAAAGAAAACTTCAAGAGTCTATTGAAAGAGCATCGTTGTTGTTTACTAGTGATAAAAATAACCTAATAAAAATATCTGTAAATGATAAAATACTTGCTATTACATCAAATAATGAAAATGGAAATGCATATGAAGAAGTTGAAATTGATTTTGAGGGAGAAATGCTTGATATAGCATTCAATTCAAGATATTTATTAGAAGGAATAAAGTATATTGAAAGTGAATTTATTACCATTGAGTTCGGTGGTTCTATTAACCCATGTATAATAAAACCTGTTGATGGTGTGGAATATATTTATTTACTTTTACCAGTAAGATTAGGTAATTAATTTAACTGAAACGGATTTAAAATATATGAGGAGTGGTTGTAATTTGTATTTATTAATCATTCCTCTTTTGTTGTAATTATTAGATATTTACGGCTTAACAAACAGTATTCATTTTGTCTATAGCTATATATTGGCTGAATTATATAATAGTCAAAGTTTTTAAAAAAGATTATGATATATATGTTATAATATAATAGATGTAATATGCAAATTATGAGTATATTTACAAAAAAATAGCTATAAATATGATAGGATTAGGATTGAGGTTTTGTATGAAAACAATAAATATTAACTCAGATTTCATCAAATTAGACCAATTTTTAAAGTTGGCCGACATTGTAATGTCAGGTGGTGAAGCTAAAGTTTTGATAATGAGTGAAGAAATAAAGGTAAATGGAGAAATAGTATCCCAAAGAGGAAAAAAACTTCGTGATGGAGATGTTGTTGAATATAACGATACAAAGGTAAGGGTTAGATTCAATAAATAGATTATTTGAGTTTTAAAGTAGGTGTTGAATTGTATATAAATAGCTTAAAACTTATTAATTATAGAAATTATGATAATCTCTTAGTCGAGTTTAATGATAAAATAAACTTAATAGTTGGAAGAAATGGTCAAGGTAAAACTAATATTGTAGAGGCTATAACTCTGATGTCTATAGGTAGATCTTTTAGAACAAATAAGGATAAAGAGATAATAAAGTTTGGTTGTGAAAGTCTATACTCGGCATGTGATTTTACTAGAAAAAACATGGATAAAAAAATAGAAGTTGCCGTCACAAAAGAAAAAAAAGGAATAAAGGTGAATGGTGTTTCTATAAAAACAATTCAAGAGCTACTTGGAAATTTAAATGTAGTTGTGTTTTCTCCTGAGGATTTGAAATTAGTGAAGAGTGGACCAAAAGAGAGAAGAGGGTTTATTGACAAGGAAATTAGTCAAATAATGCCAAGGTATTATAGTTTATTGACCAATTACAATAAAATTATTAATCAGAGAAATAAGGTTTTAAAATCGTTTAATGTAGATGACTACCTTTTGGATGTTTATGATGAAAATTTAAGCACCTATGGAAGTGAGATATATTTAATAAGGGCAAAATTTGTAGATAAACTATCTAAAATATCAGAATCATTACATAAAAAACTTACATCTGGAGGAGAAAATCTAAATATAATTTATAAAAATCAATTAAATATTAAAATAGATGACTCTATTGAAGATGTAAAGAAAAGAATGATTGAAAAACTTAAATCAAGTAGACAGGTTGATATTGTAAATAAAAGTACAAAAGTAGGTCCCCATAGAGACGATTTGGGGATTTATATAAATAATATTGATGTAAGGCTTTATGGTTCGCAAGGTCAACAAAGAACTGCATCTATTTCTATGAAATTATCTGAAATAGATCTTATAAAGATGGAACTAGGTGATTACCCTGTATTGATTTTAGATGATGTTTTTAGCGAATTAGATCAAGAAAGGCAGAGAATGCTAATAGAAAAACTAGGGGATATTCAAATGTTTGTAACATCAGCAGATCCTCTACATAAAAAAATACTTATGAATAGCAGTTATACAGTATACTATGTAGAAAATGGTAGAATTGTTGATATAGAGAATGGAGGTAACTAAATGACAAAACACGAATATGGTGCAGATCAAATTCAAGTTTTAGAAGGATTAGAAGCTGTAAGAAAACGCCCTGGAATGTATATAGGGTCGACTGGACCAAGGGGATTGCATCACTTGGTGTATGAGGTTGTAGATAACAGTATAGATGAGGCTTTAGCTGGAAACTGTTCAGAAATATATATTTCGCTAAACAATGACGGTAGTGTAACCGTAAAAGATAATGGTAGAGGTATACCAGTTGAAGTTCACCCTAAAACGGGACTTTCAACTTTAGAAACAGTACTTACAGTACTTCATGCAGGAGGAAAGTTTGGAGGAGGAGGCTATAAGGTTTCTGGTGGTCTTCATGGTGTAGGTGTTTCTGTTGTAAATGCGTTGAGTAAATGGATGGTAGCAGAAGTAGCTAGAGATGGTAAGGTATATAGACAGGAGTATGAAAAAGGTGTTCCAAAAACAAAACTAGAAGTTGATAGAGAAGCCAAGATTGAAAGTGGAACCTCTATAACATTTATGCCCGATGATACTATTTTTGAAGAAACTATTTTTAGTTATGATACATTGGAGTATAGATTTAGAGAACTTTCATTTTTAAATAAAATCATAAAGATAATATTTGAAGATAAAAGAGAAGATCATGAAAAATCAAAGACATTTCATTACACTGGAGGTCTTGTAGAATATGTTAAATATTTAAACAGAACTAAGACTTCTCTTCATGACCAAATTATTTATATAGATAAGGTATCCAATGACTGTACAATTGAATTGGCTCTTCAGTATACAGATGCGTACACTGAAAACATATATTCTTTTGCAAATAACATTAACACTCATGAGGGTGGAGTTCATTTAGCAGGATTTAAAACTGCGCTTACTAAAGTTATGAACGACTATTCAAGGAGAAATAATATATTAAAGGACAAAGATCCAAACTTGTCAGGAGAAGATATAAGAGAAGGTTTAACAGCAATCGTATCTGTCAAACTTCCAGAACCTCAGTTTGAAGGTCAGACCAAAACAAAACTTGGAAATATGTTTATGAGAGGTATAGTCGATAGTATAACAACAGAAGAAGTTGGAGCCTTTATGGAGGAAAATCCATCAGTAGCAAAGATAATTATAGATAAATGTTTGAGAGCACAAAGGGCAAGAGAAGCTGCTAAGAAGGCAAGAGAACTTACTAGAAGAAAAAGTGTACTTGAATTTACTTCGCTACCAGGTAAGTTGGCTGACTGTTCGGAAAAATCACCTGAAAAAAGTGAAATATTCTTAGTCGAAGGTGATTCTGCTGGTGGATCTGCAAAAGGTGGAAGAGATAGAAATACACAAGCTATACTACCTTTGAGGGGGAAAATACTGAATGTAGAAAAGTCTAGACTCGATAAAATACTTTCATCAGAAGAAATTAAAAATATGATAACTGCATTTGGTTGTGGTATAGGAAATGAATTTGACGAATCAAAATTAAGATACCATAAGATAGTGATCATGACCGATGCAGATGTCGATGGAGCACATATAAGGACACTTTTACTTACATTCTTCTTCAGATATATGAGACCACTTATTGAACAAGGATATGTATATGCAGCACAACCACCACTATATAAAATTAAAAAATCGAAAAAAGAGTATTACGCATTTTCAGACCAAGAGTTAAATGGAGTATTAAATGAAATTGGAAGAAATGGTACAGAAGTATCTCGTTACAAAGGTCTTGGTGAAATGAATGCAGAACAGCTTTGGGAGACAACTATGGATCCTGAATCTAGAACACTTCTTCAAATAACTATTGAAGATGCAAGTGTAGCAGATGAAGTTTTCTCTATGTTAATGGGAGATAAAGTTGCTCCAAGAAGAGAATTTATAGAGGAAAATGCTAGATTTGTTAGAAACTTAGATATATAGGAAGGTGGCTAATTGAATGGAAAATAAAAGCAGAATTATTCCGATGGAAATATCGGAAGAGATGAAAAAATCATATATAGATTATTCTATGAGCGTAATTGCTGGGAGAGCACTTCCAGATGTAAGAGATGGTTTAAAACCAGTTCATAGAAGAATACTTTATTCTATGAGTGAACAAAGTATTACACCAGATAAACCACATAGAAAATCTGCCCGTATTGTCGGTGATGTTTTAGGTAAGTACCACCCACATGGTGACAGCTCAGTATACATGGCTATGGTAAAAATGGCTCAAGATTTTTCTACAAGAGGTCTATTAGTTGATGGACAAGGTAACTTTGGTACTGTTGATGGTGATAGTCCAGCGGCAATGCGTTATACAGAGGCTAGAATGAGTAGATTAGCATTAGAATTGCTTAGGGATATAGAAAAAGAAACAGTTGATTTTGGACCAAACTTTGATGAATCCCTAAAAGAACCACTTGTATTACCATCTAGGTATCCAAATCTATTGGTAAATGGTTCTAATGGTATAGCTGTTGGTATGGCAACGTCAATACCACCTCATAATCTAGGTGAAGTAATAGATGCAACTGTTCATTTCATTGATAATAGAGACTGTGAAGTAGATGATTTAATGCAGTTTATACAAGGACCTGACTTTCCAACTGGAGCAATGATAATTGGCAAGGAAGGAATGAAGGAAGCCTATAGGACTGGTAGAGGTAAAGTAAGAGTAAGGGCTAATGCAGAAATAGAAGAACTTCCAAAAGGAAGACAGCAAATAGTCATAACTGAAATACCATATCAAGTAAATAAGGCAAAGTTGGTTGAAAAAATTGCTGATTTAGTCAAAGATAAGAAGGTTGAAGGAATATCAGACCTTAGAGACGAAAGTAACAGGCATGGTATGAGAGTTGTAATCGAGTTAAAGAGAGATATTAATGCAAATATTGTATTAAATAATCTTTACAAACACTCTCAACTAGAAGATACATTTAGTATTATTATGCTATCTATCGTAAATGGAACTCCTAAAGTATTGAATTTAAAACAAGTTATTCACTACTATGTTCAACATCAAAAAGATGTAATAACTAGAAGAACTCAGTTTGATTTATCTAAAGCAGAGGCTAGAGCTCACATACTTGAAGGTCTAAAGATAGCACTTGATAATATAGATAGAGTTATTAGTATTATTAGAGGTTCTAGTACAGGACAGATAGCAAAGGAAAGATTGATTGAAGAATTTTCATTTACGGATATTCAAGCTCAAGCTATTTTGGATATGAGACTACAGAGATTAACAGGTCTTGAAAGAGAAAAAATAGATAATGAGTTTGATGAATTGATGAAAAAAATAAAATATCTTCAAAGTATACTAGATGATGAAAATAAACTATATAACGTAATAAAAGACGAGATGTTAGTAATAAGAAATAAATATGCTGATGAAAGAAGGACAGAAATTAGACCTGCTGAAGGTGAGTTTGATGTTAGGGATTTATTTGAAGAAGAAGAAGTAGCAATAACACTTACTCATTTAGGTTACATAAAAAGACTACCTGCAGATACTTATAGGAGTCAAAAAAGAGGTGGTAGAGGAATATCTGCACTTACGACAAGAGAAGAAGATTTCGTAACTGACTTGATATCTACTACAACACACTCAATTATGTTGTTCTTTACAAATAGAGGTAGGGTTTATAAGTTAAACGCATACGAAGTTCCAGAAGGAAAGAGAACTTCAAAGGGAACTGCAATTGTGAACCTACTTCAGTTAAATCCAGGCGAAAAAATAGCTAGAATTATTTCGTTTAATACAAATGATAACGTCAGTGATGAGGCTAAATATCTTCTTTTTGCAACTAAAAATGGTATAGTAAAGAAAACTTTAGTTGAAGAATTTAAAAATATAAATAAAGCTGGTATAATCGCAATAAATCTGAAAGATGGAGACGAACTAATTGGTGTTAAGATGACTGATGGTAATGAAGAAGTCGTTTTAGTAACACAAAATGCAATGTCTATTAGATTTAATGAAAATATGGTTAGATCAATGGGTAGATCTTCTACAGGTGTAAAAGGAATAACTTTATCAAAGGGGGATATAGTTGTTTCTATGGATCTTATAAGCGAGGGAACAGAAATACTTGTAGTTGGTGAAAAGGGATACGGAAAAAGAACAGATACTCAGGAATATAGAAGCCAAAGTAGGGCAGGAAAAGGAATAAAAACATATAACATCAATTCAAAAACTGGTAAAATAGTTGGAGCTACACTTGTAAATGAAGATGATGAGATAATGATGATAAATTCTGATGGAGTATTAATTAGAATAAAAGTAAATGAAATATCTATATTCGGAAGAGTTACTAGTGGAGTTAAGTTAATGAGAACAGATGAAGAAGTTGAAGTGGTAACAATAACTAAGCTAAAAAGGGAAGATGAAGATATTGATTAATGATATAAAGGGGGACTGAGTATGTCATTGGATATTAAATCAAGACACGAAAATGATGCTTGGATAGTTAAATTAACTGGAGAGCTAGATATTTCTTGTGCTGAAGAATTAAAAAATGTGTTTGATAAGAATATTGAAGAGAAATTTTTAGATATAAGAGTTGATATGTCAAACCTACAGTATATTGATTCAACAGGAGTGGGTATTATTGTAGGTGCAATGAAAAAATTAAGAAATGGCGGTAAGGATATTTTCCTTCAAAATCCAAGAGATAATGTAAAGAAAATATTTAGGATTACCGGTCTTGATCAAATAATAAATATGGAGGGATAATTTTGGACTACGAACTAATAAATTTAAATATGTCTATAAATCCAGATTTCGTGTCTATAATTAGGTTGACTGCCTCAGGTATTGCTAGCAAGATGGGATTTACTCTAGATGAAATAGAGGATATAAAAGTTTCAATATCAGAAGCTTGTACAAATGCCATCAAACATAGCAAGAAAGATGAGTTTGGTGTTAAGTTTTTTGTTTATAATAAAAAATTAGTTATTGAAGTATTAGATAATGGTATAGGCTACGATGTGGATTCAGTCGAAATACCGGATCCTAAAAACCCTAAAACTAGCGGTTTAGGACTGTTTATAATAAAATCATTGATGGACGATGTTGATGTAAAGTCATGCGATGATTGTGGAACAATAATAACAATGACAAAGATGCTTGGAGTTGAAGAATAATGAATCATTTAGCCACAGAAAAAGAATATGAGGAAATGGACGTAAAAGAACTTTTCAAAATTTTTTCTGAGGATAAGGGTAATACTGTTATTAGAAATATACTGATTGAAAAACATCTTTACCTGGCAAAGATTTTATCGAGAAAGTATATAAATAAAGGTGTTGATTATGAGGATATTTATCAAGTTGCCTCATTAGCTCTTATCTATGCTATAGATCGTTACAATGTATCGAAAGGATTCGAGTTTTCAAGTTTTGCAACACCAACAATTGTTGGTGAGATAAAGAAATATTTCAGAGATAAAGTATGGACGTTGAGGGTTCCAAGGCGTATTCAAGAATTGAGTAAAAAAATTAGTAACGCTAAGGTTTATCTAGAGCAAGAATATCATAGAAGCCCCAAACCATCAGAAATTGCAGATTATTTAGATGTTAATGTTGAAGATGTACTAGAGGCTATAGAAGCATCGTATGGATATCAACCAGTATCTCTTGATACACCAGGAAATGATGACTCAGAGGATAAAGATATAACTCTCGGTGATAGAATTGGTGTAGAAGAGAAAAATTTTGCACAAATCGAAGAAATGGATTTTTTAAATCAATTTATAAAAAATTTGAATGAACTAGAAGAAAAGATTTTAAAAGGAAGATTTTTTGATAATAAAACACAGTCTATAATCGCTGAAGAGATTGGTATATCACAGATGACAGTCTCCAGAATAGAAAAAAAACTAGTCGAAAAACTAAAAAAAGAGTACAATAAGGCTGTTTAAATGATAAAAAATATAATTGTACATTTTTATAAAAATTTAAGAAAAGCCACAAAAAATGAATTGCATGATTTTTTTCTTGCAATTCATTTTTTATTTTGCAATTTTTGTTGCAAAATAAAAAACAGGTGGTATAATAAATACGAAAAAAAAATCTACTGAATTTGATGGTATCAATGTAATTGTATTATAGATTATGTTTGGATACAAAAAATATGTGTAAGTAGTTTATTTATTTCATTAATAAAATGCAAGTTTTAGGTCAATATTTAAGAAACATTAATTTTATTTTCTAGCAAAGCTAGATCGGAGGAAAGTATGTCGCAAGTTGAAGATTTAAAATTAAGCTCAAAACCAGTATTAGGTAATTTAAAAAATACAATAATACCAATTGATAAGTTATTAAAAAATCCTATAAATCCGAGGGATGCATATAGGCTTGTAAATGATGAATTGCTAAATGAAGGTAATGCAAGACAAAATCTTGCAACTTTCTGTCAGACATATATGATTGAAGAAGCCACAAAATTAATGAGTGAAACTATGGATAAAAATGCCATAGATAAATCTGAATATCCTAGAACTGCTGAACTTGAAAAAAGATGTGTAGATATTATTGCAGATCTTTGGAATGCTAAAAAAGAAGAAGAATTTATTGGAACATCAACAGTTGGTTCATCGGAGGCATGTATGCTTGGTGGACTTGCCATGAAATTTAATTGGAGAAAAATGGCAACTAAAGCAGGTCTAGATATAAATGCCAAAAAGCCTAATATAGTTATTTCTTCAGGATATCAGATATGTTGGGAGAAGTTTTGTGTATACTGGGATGTTGAGCTTAGAACTATCCCAATGGATGAAGAACATTTAAGCCTAGATCCCGAAAAAGTCATGGATTATGTGGATGATTACACAATTGGCATAGTTGGGTTATTAGGAATTACTTATACAGGAAAATACGACGATATTAAGGGAATAAATGATAAATTAATAGAATACAATAAAAAACATGATATAAAAGTATATATCCATGTAGATGCAGCATCTGGTGGTATGTTTACACCATTTGTAAATCCAGAACTTGAGTGGGATTTCAGACTTGAAAATGTTGTATCAATAAATACTTCAGGACACAAATACGGAATGGTATACCCAGGTATAGGATGGGTTGTGTGGAGAGGTAGAGAATTTTTACCAGAAGAGTTGATTTTTGAGGTAAACTACCTTGGTGGTGAGTTGCCGACAATAGCGATAAACTTCTCACACAGTGCTAGTCATATAATAGGTCAGTATTTTAATTTCTTAAGGCTCGGTTTTGAAGGATATAAAGAGATTCATTCCTCAACAAGAGAGGTGGCGTTGTATTTATCAAGTGAGCTAGAAAAGATGGGTATTTTTAAAATATTCAACGATGGAGATAACTTACCAATTGTTTGTTATACTTTAAAAGACGACGATAAAAGA
>JBDHVM010000022.1:0-10748 GCA_039809725.1 Peptostreptococcus sp. | reverse complement strand
AAGATATAGAAATAAAAAATAAGAGAGGAGTGTATGGATAGTCCATACGATATTTAGAATGTTATTATTAGCCGATAAATGGAATGAATATGAATTAGTTGATATGGGTGGAGGAGAAAAGCTAGAAAAATGGGGTGAATATGTACTAAGACGTCCAGATCCTCAGATTATTTGGCCGATTGAAAAAGAATGGTCTCTTTGGAAAAATTGTCACGGACACTATCATAGAAGCAACAAAGGTGGTGGAAGTTGGGAAACGAAGAAAAAATACCCACAGGAATGGTCGATAAACTATGGTCCACTTAAGTTTAAGATAAAGCCTACAGGATTTAAGCATACTGGACTATTTCCTGAACAAGCTCCAAATTGGGACTGGATGATGGATTTGATAAAAAATGCAAAAAGACCGATAAAGGTATTAAATCTGTTTGCGTACACTGGTGGTGCGTCTGTTGCGTGTGCCTATGCTGGTGCTGAGGTTTGCCATGTAGACGCAGCGAAAGGTATGGTGAACTGGGCGAAGGAAAATATCGAGCTATCAGGATTAAAAGATAGAAAGGTAAGATTTATTGTAGATGATGTGTTTAAGTTTGTCGAAAGAGAGATAAGAAGAGGTAATAAATATGATGCGATAATTATGGACCCTCCTTCATATGGTCGTGGTCCAAAGGGCGAGGTGTGGCAGATAGAAAATAAGCTATTTGAGTTTGTCGAGCTTTGTATGAAAGTCATGTCAGAAAAACCATTATTCTTTTTAATAAACTCTTACACTACTGGATTTTCACCAATAGTTCTTGAAAACGTACTTGAAACTACAATTGGTAAAAAAGTTAGAGGTGGAAAAATATACGCAGGTGAGGTTGGTATACCAGCATCTAGAAACGGAATGATACTTCCATGTGGCATATTTGGAAGATGGGAAGGGAAAAATAGATTGTAATAGTATCTATTTTTGTTTTTGGTGAAAAAATGAAATTAAGCGTAATATATGAAGATAATCACTTGCTTGTTGTGGATAAAATTCCAAATGTATTGTCACAGGCAGATAATACTAAAGATATTGATATGCTGACATTGTGCAAGCAATATTTGAAAGAAAAATATAATAAACCTGGAAATGTTTTTGTAGGGCTCCTACATAGATTAGACAGACCTGTAGGAGGCGTGATGGTTTTTGCGAAAACATCAAAATGTGCTTCTAGAATATCTGAGCAGATTAGGTCAGGAAAAATGAAAAAAACATATAAGGCTATTTTGCTTGGTAAACCTGAAAAACATGGGGATTTTGTGGATTATTTATACAAAAATAAAAAGACCAACTTAGTGAAGGTTGTTGATAAAAATAACAAAGAGGCGAAGAAGGCGTCTCTTTCATATAGTCTTTTGGAGACTTGCTTTTCAAAAAAGGAAAACCAAGAATATTCAATGGTTGAAATAGATTTACAAACAGGTAGGCCACATCAAATTAGGGTGCAATTTTCAGACAGAGGATTTCCTTTGTATGGAGATCAGAGATATTCAAAAGTATCTAAGGTCGGGCAACAAATCGCACTTTGGTCGTCTAAGATAGAAATATTTCACCCTGTCACAAAGGAGGAGATGATATTTGTGTCAAATCCACCAAAGGAGTATCCGTGGAGTATTTTTAGTTGTCGTATTGAATAGTCTGTTAACAAATCGGTCGTAAAGGACCTTTTTAGACATTGGAAGTAACAAAATAGTAAGGAGAAAAGAAAATGGAGTATGGAGGCTTTTATTTAGATAAGCCTGTTGGAAATAACAAGTTTTCATTTGATGAGAGGATTGTAAAGAAAATTTTTATTCCAAAACTTGTGGATTCAAAAATAGATGATTTGTCTATGGGCGATAAGGCGGTGTTTATCGAAGTTGACGATGGGAGTGAGTATAGTTGTATGGGGCTTAAAAATATGTATAGGCTAGTAGATGACAACATATTTCCAAAGAAGAATGTGTATGTTTTTGACAATCACAACCACGCATTTTATTTTTGGTGTAAAAGTTTGAAAGATGGTATGATGAAAAAAGGTATGACACTTGTTCATGTAGACCAACATAAAGATACCAGAGAACCAGAAAACTATTATGTAGATATAAACGGTATTGAAGATGTAGAGAGGTACACCAATGAGGTGTTGAATGTGGGTAATTTTATTAAGCCTGCATTATATCATGGTATATTTGATAAATTGATAATCATCGACTCAGACTATGGTTTAGATGTAGATGTTCCAGACGAGTTTGTTTTGGATATTGACTTAGATTTTTTTTCTAAGGAGATGGAGTATATAAATTTTCAAAAGAAATTAGATAAAATAAGAGAATATATTAAACGGGCGAAGGTGATTACAATTGCAACTAGCCCTTACTTTATAGAACAAGAGCGGGCAGTAAGTGCATTAAAGTTGTTGTTTGTTGTGGAAAAATAAAGAAAAATATGATAATATAGTAAATGAATTTTTAAAAGTGGAGGTAAATATGTTATTTGAAAACTGGAAAAATATAAGTGAAAATCATGAAAGTGAGCAGGCGGAAGTTAAGTTTTGGGAAGAGTTTTTAAAAGCTGAAACGGGTATATACAATGAAGTACTAAATGAAAAAACGCAGATAATTGCAGGAAAAGTATCGGAACTAGCAGAAAAATATGGTACAACTTCAGTATTCTTCTTAGGCTTTTTGGATGGAATAAATGAAAGTATTGAACTGGCACAAGACTTGGAAAAGATAGAAGAAAACACATTAATTAACATAAAAATTGATTGGGAAAAATTGTATTTTAATATGGTTAATGTGGAGGCGCATTGGTTATACAATCTAAAAGGTTGGGAAAATATACTATCAAATGATGTTAGACAGAAGATAAAAAAAGAACACAACAAGTCAAAGATAGTTGTAAAAGGTGATAGAATAGGAAGAAATGATCCATGTTCATGTGGAAGTGGAAAAAAATATAAAAAATGTTGTGGAAAATAGTATAGAAAAAATCTATGATAAGTTTTTGTAAAAAAAAATAATAAAAATTAACAAAAGTAATTGACAAAAACGGTTTCATATTGTAAAATATTTTGTTACCCTTGACCGAGAGGCTTTTTTGTGGTACAATTCTTGTATACACTGAAAAGGAAGGTGATTTTTTTGGCAACAACAGCGACATTGGATAACATTAGACATACATTGGAAAAGTATGTTGGCAAGAAAATTTTGCTTAAAGCAAATAAGGGGAGAAAGCAAATCGTTACAAAGCAGGGGATCTTGGAAACAGTATACCCTAGTGTTTTTGTTATTAAGATAGGTTATGGTGATGAAGGCTTCGAGAGGGTTGCTTATAGCTACTCTGATCTGTTGACTGAAACTGTAAAGATAAAGGTTTTTAAAAACAGCAAGGTTAGTTAGTCTCTTATGTGGTAAAAAAAGTATATTATAGATAGAGTATACTTTAGGTAATATATGAGCCTAAACAAAGAGTAAGGCGTTTTAATTGATATAAACAATAATGCAAATGAGTAAAATCATCTATAATTTATAGGTGATTTTTTTATTTGCATAAAACATAGGCTACAATTGAGAAAAAAGCAACTGTTCTAAGAGGCAATTGGAGTATACAGCCATACACCGTTATGATATAATTGAAATAGTATATTTTGTATTACAAATACAAAATATGCAAAGAGATTTATTACCGAACAAGGAGGCATCGTATGGACACTGTCAAAATAAAGGCACGGGCAAAGATAAACTTATCAATAGATATTAAAGGCGTACTTGAAGATGGATACCACGATGTTGAGATGGTAATGCAGTCAATTGATTTAAGTGATTATTTAACTATAAAAAAGACTGATAGGGAATTTTCTATTAAAAATTCAAATATGGATTCACCATCTGCGAAAAAAAATATAATATATAAAACTTGGCAACTTATGAAAGAAAAGTTTGACCTAGATGGACAAATTGAGGTTGATTTGGAGAAGAATATACCCATAGCGGCTGGTTTGGCAGGAGGCAGTGCGGATTCTGCTGGAATTTTGGTAGGAGTAAATCACCTTTATGATTTGGGACTGGAAGAAGAAAGCCTGATAGAGTTATCAAAGGAATTAGGATCTGATATTGCTTTTTGCATAAAGGGTGGTGCGTGTTTGGCAACTGGAAAAGGTACGGACTTGGTAAAGGTTGCAACACTGGATAAAAAGATTCATATTTTGGTGTGTAAGCCAAATATTTTTGTTTCTACAAAAAAAGTATACAATAAGTTTGATCATATATATCAAGATGTTTTTGGGATAAGTGGTGCTTCATTTGGGAACGATAGTGATGATGATATTGTAAAAATATATGAAGATACGAGGCCTAACAACAGAAAGTTGATAGATGCTCTTATTCAAGATAACAGAAGAAAATTAGTATCTTCTATGAAAAATGTATTGGAACCTGTGACAATGTCTTGGTACAGCAATATTGATAAAATAAAAAAAATAATGATTAACGACGGTGCTTTCTTCTCTATGATGAGTGGAAGTGGACCTACAGTTTTTGGTTTTTTTGATGATTATGGAAAAGCAAGAAGATGCAAAAATTATTTAAAAAGGAGATATTCTCAGACGTATATTACTTTTGCATCTGAAAAGGGGGTTGAAATTTGTGGGTATTAACAATCTAACATTGGATAATTATAAACCGTTGAGAGATGTAGTTTTCGAAAATATTAGAAGTGCGATAATGGAGGGAACTCTTAAACCTGGTGAGAGATTAATGGAAATTCAACTCGCTGAACAACTAGGAGTAAGCAGAACGCCAGTGAGAGAGGCCATTAGAAAGTTAGAGCTAGAAGGTCTTGTGATTATGCTACCTAGAAAGGGTGCATATGTTGCGAGTATTTCAAAAAAGGATTTGGTGGATATTCTTGAGGTGAGGATAGGTTTAGAAGGTCTTGCTGCATATTATTCGGCAGAGAGAATTACCGAAGAAGGTTTGAAGAAAATTGAGAAGATATCTGAAGAGTTAAAGGAGTATGTCTGTAAAAATGACATAGAAAATATTTTGAAGAAGGATGAGGAATTTCACAATTGTATTTTTGAATCCACTGGAAATGCAAGATTGAAAAGTATGATGTTTTCAGTTTGGGAAACTGTATACAGATTTAGATTAAAATATATGTCTGATTATAATTCGGCTGTAAATATAGTTGAAGAACACAATAAGATTATTGAAGCTTTGAAGAAAGGGAATGCAGATCTTGCAGAAAAGTTGGCGAAGGAACATATTGAAAAGGCCGAACAGTTTATGATTGAAGAACTAATGCAAGATGATACGGTGTAATATATGGATAATAGACCAATAGGAGTATTTGACTCTGGGCTGGGAGGACTTACAGTTCTAAAAGAAATAAATAAATATTTACCAAATGAGGATACGATTTACTTCGGTGATACTGCAAGGGTTCCATATGGACCTAGATCAAAAGAAACCATTATTAAGTATACATTCCAAGCGGTTAATTTTTTGGTAAGCAAGGATGTAAAAGCTATTGTAATTGCTTGTAATACAGCATCAGCAAGAGCTCTGATAGAAGCTAGGGAAAAGTATGAGGTTCCTATCATTGGCGTTATAGAGGCAGGGGCAAAGACTGCTGTCGGAGCTACAAAAAATAAGGTTGTTGGGGTAATTGGAACTTCGGGGACTATTAATTCAAAAGCTTATAATAGAGCTATTAAGGCAAAAGATCCTAGCATAAAAGTTATTGGAAAGGCTTGCCCAATATTTGTGCCTTTGGTTGAAGAGGGGTGGGCAAACAAGGAGATATCATCTTTGGCTGCTCATATGTATTTAGATTCTCTGGTGGAAAAAGGTGTAGATTCGATTGTACTTGGGTGTACTCACTATCCTATTTTAAAAAGGACGATTGGAGAAGCTGTAGGGCAACCGATAAAGCTGATTAATCCAGCAAGAGAAACAGCATTAGATTTAAAGGGTGAATTGTCAAAAAATAATATGCTAAAAGAATCGAATGATATCGGGGAGTGCAAATATTATGTTTCGGACATAAATGAGCAATTTTCTAAGGTTGCCAGCGAATTTTTGAAACAAAAGATAACAAATTTGGAGAAAGTCGAGATACACAAGTTTTAGCAGGGGTGAAGTGATGGATGTAAAAGTTAAGATAAAGACTGCCCAATTGGCTGAAGATGGTGATCTACAAGTGATTGAGAGTTTTTATAAAGGTGAAAGAATAGAAAAAAATGGAAATGTATATGTGAATTTTACTGAGTTTGATACTTTAAAGGATTCAAAAAGCACTATCAAAATTTCAGAAGACGAGGTGTTGATTTTAAAATCAGGTGGAGTAAAGTCAAGGATGAAATTTAGAGAAGCTGAGAAAAGTAAATCAATCTATATAACTCCATTTGGAGAATTTGATATGAGTGTATATACATATAAAATTTCAAAGAAAATTTCAGATGAAGAAGTAAAAATCAATTTGGATTATAAAATTTCAATAAAGGGATTGTTAGATGCAAATAACAGAATTGAGATAAAAGTGACATCGGAGGAATAATTATGGTGTATGAAGATGTTAAAAAAACAATATCAAAGTACAACCTTATACAAGATGGAGACAGAGTTATAGTTGGTGTGTCAGGTGGGCCAGACTCTGTCTGTCTGTTGCATACACTATACAAATTTTCAAAAGAAATGAATATAAGTTTATATGTAGCACATCTAAATCATCAAATCAGAGGTATTGATGCGTATACCGATGCACTTTATGTAATGAATATTTCTGAAAAATTAAATATACCTTGTTTTATTAGGTCAATAGATGTACCAAAATACTGTGAAGAAAGAAAAATAGGTGTTGAAGAGGGTGCTAGAACCCTAAGGTATGAAATGTTTAATGAGATAAGAGTCAAGGTTGGTGCAAATAAAGTAGCGATTGGACACAATAAAAATGACCAAGCAGAGACGATACTTATGCGACTGATGAGGGGAACAGGGCTTCAAGGCTTAAGGGGCATTGAACACAAAAGGGAAGATGGAGTAATAAGGCCAATATTGGATATTAGTCGAGATGATATTGAAAAATATTGTGAGGAGAACAAATTAGAGCCAAAGATAGACAATACAAATTTAGAGACAATTTATTCGAGAAATAAAATAAGATTAGAAATTATACCCTATATGGAAAGAGAATTCAATGAGAATATCATAGAGACTATTGTAAGAATGTCTGAAAATATAAAGGTCGATAGTGACTATATAGATAAACAAGCTGATAGATCATATGAAATATCTACAAAAAGATATTCAGATGGAGTGTATATATTTACAAAATATATGACAGAACTTCATGATGCCATAAAAAAAAGAATTGTTATTCGAGCAATTAGAGAAGTTTTAGGTGATGCAAAGTTGATTGATAAAAAACATATTGACGACGTTTTAGAATTATTGCCTACAGAGAAAAAAAGCAAAAAAATAAATTTACCTAGAGGATTGTTTGCGTTTAGGTTTGCGGATTATATTTTACTTACGAATAGAGAAATTAGCTTTGAAAATGTTCAATACGAATATGAAATACAGCCAGGAAGATCAATATATATACAAGAACTGGGAAAAACATTTAGGACGAGAATTGTAGATTATGATAATTTTGATAAAAATAATTTTAAAAATGGAATACAATATATAGATTTGGGTAAAATAAAAGACAAGCTAATATTGAGAAATCGTCGACAAGGTGATAGAATAAAGTTATTGGGTGGAACGAAAAAAATAAAAGACCTTTTTATAGGCTTGAAAATACCTAGAGAAGACAGGTCATTTGTACCGCTAGTTGTCAGTAAAGACAGCGTTATTTCTGTGTGTGGACATAGAATCAATATCGATTATAAGGTTGATGAAAATACAAAAAAAATACTGGAGTTTACATTGGAATAAAGTCTGAGTAGTTATATTAGAGGAGGAGAAGATTATTGAATAAGACACTGAGAGGTGCTGGTATATACTTGGTTATGCTTTTGATGATAATTTTTATAGTGAGAAATTATGGTCAACAGAAGCAAGAATATACAGAAATGCAGTTTTCAAAAGTATATCAGGAACTAAAAAGTGGAAACGTTACTGATTTACATATTATTGATGATACGAGCATACAGGGCACATTAAAAGATAAAAAGACCAAATTTAAGTCCTATATTCCACAAGAAGTGAAGGGCGATGCTCTTTCTAATGATCTATTAAAGAGTATAGAAAATAATAAAATGATTTTGGGCGGAGAACCGAAACCAAAAACACCGTGGATTTTGGAAATGCTGCCTACACTACTGTTATTGGTATTTATGGTGATTGCATTTTTTGTCATTATGAATCAGTCTCAAGGCGGTGGTGGAAAAGTGATGAACTTTGCCAAGTCAAAAGCAAAACTACACAAAGATACTGATAAAGGTAGAGTTGTATTTGCTGATGTTGCTGGACTTACAGAAGAAAAAGACGAACTTCAAGAGGTTGTAGATTTTCTAAAACAACCAAAAAGATATATAGAGTTGGGTGCAAGAATACCAAAGGGAATACTGATGGTAGGACCTCCAGGTACGGGAAAAACATATCTTTCAAGGGCCGTAGCTGGAGAAGCGGGAGTTCCATTTTTTAGTATAAGTGGTTCTGACTTTGTTGAGATGTTTGTCGGAGTAGGTGCCTCAAGGGTGAGGGATTTGTTTGAACAGGCAAAAAAAGAAGCTCCTGCAATAATATTTATAGATGAAATAGATGCAGTAGGTAGAAAAAGAGGAGCAGGGCTTGGCGGTGGTCATGATGAGAGAGAGCAGACATTAAATCAGTTATTGGTTGAAATGGATGGATTTGGAGTAAACCAAGGAATAATCATTATGGCGGCGACAAATAGACCTGATATACTAGATCCTGCGTTGCTTAGACCTGGTAGATTTGATAGACAGGTTGTAGTAGGTAGACCAGACGTTAAAGGAAGAGAAGCAATATTTAAAGTACATTCTAGAAACAAGCCTTTATCAGAGGATGTAAACTTAAGTGTATTGGCAAAAAGTACTCCTGGATTTACTCCTGCAGATATAGAAAATATAATGAATGAAGCTGCAATACTTACTGCTAGAAAAGGTATGAAAAAAATTACAATGGAAATGATAGAAGAGTCTATTACTAAAGTTGTGGTTGGAGTGGCCAAAAAGTCTAGAGTTATAAGCGAAAAGGAAAGAATTTTGACAGCATATCATGAAGGTGGTCACGCGGTATGTGCACATATATTAGATCTAATGGATCCAGTCCATCAGGTGACGATTATTCCTAGAGGTATGGCAGGTGGATTTACGATGCAGTTGCCAACAGAAGATAAATACTATACTACAAAAGGCGAAATGATGCAGGAATTAATTGTATTATTAGCTGGAAGAGTGTCTGAAGAAATAAATTTAGATGATATTTCAACTGGTGCCTCAAATGACTTAGATAGAGTCACAAAGCTTGCAAGAGCAATGGTTACAAAATATGGTATGAGTGAAAGACTAGGACCACTTACTTTTGACTCAAATGACGAAGTTTTCATTGGAAATAGTTTTGGACATACTAGGGAGTATTCCGAAGATGTAGCTTCAGAGATTGATGATGAGGTAAGAGGAATAGTAAATGATGCCTATGCTAAGACTAAGAAAATACTTGTAGAAAATAAAAGTAGGTTAGACTATATTGCTAGAGCGTTGTTAGAGTACGAAACATTAAATGACAAGCAATTTGAAGAGGCATTTGAAATGACTCTGCCACTTGGTGTTTCTGATACAGATGAAGAACCTTCAAAGAAATTTGAAAAATTGACTATTGATGTAGATGAAATATAACTCGGCGAAGGTGTCTCCCTCCTCTAAACAAAGTGTAGGTGGCGGGTACATTTTGGTTCTTAAGGTGGTGAGTATATCTCGCCTCGTTGAAACGCTTATGTCGAATTTTTAGCTAAAGCTAAAAATTCCTTGAGATTTGTCTTGTTATAATTAAAATAATAAACGGCAGAATACAATGTAATATTCACATTGGTTCTGCCATTTTTTACGTATATATTATGCCAATATCATATAAGGCGTAGATAGGTGTATCTATGACGTATATGAGTTCATATCTATGTATATAGATAAATTTGGCTGTATAATTTATATAATAGTTTGTTTAGATATATGAGTCAAGTCCCCTGATTGAGATTTCTCCAGTAAAAACAGTTTCTCTTTTTCCATCTGGGTATTCAACAATTAGATTTCCGAAACTATCAATTGTTTTAGCAACTACGGGTATTTTTGTATCATTTTTTAATAGATATATTTCTTTATCTATTACCGCAGATTTATTTCTAATTATTTCGAGAGCATCAAAGTTATCATCATCTTTATATTTTTCGTATAATCCTTCAAATGATACAAAAAATCTTTTTAAAAATTCTGTTTTATCGATTTCCTTACCTTCTTTTAACAGCGATCCAGCAATAGTGGAGATTTCTTCATTGAAGGAGTCATTGTATAAATTGATGCCAATACCGACAACGATATAAGATATTCTATCAATTTCTGCGCTCATTTCAGTTAAGATTCCAGCTATTTTTTTACCGTTGATAATAATATCGTTTGGCCACTTTATCGAAGCCTCAATTTGCATATCTTCTAAAACAGATACGACTGAAGCTCCAGCTACTTGCGTCAAAAAACCAGCTTTAATGATAG
>JBDHVM010000021.1:0-10824 GCA_039809725.1 Peptostreptococcus sp. | reverse complement strand
TAATGTTATTTTCTTATCTTCTCCAGTAGCCTTATTTTTTACTGATATTTCTTTATGATCTAGTTTTTCTATTTCCCACTTTACTATTTTTCCTGAATCGTCAACCTTACTTACTTTTGTAGATATATCTTTTCCATCAACTGTTATTGTGTAATCAGAATATACTCCTTTTTCAAAAGTGACTACAATATATTTTGCATAACCTAGACTTACAATACCTGTCTTTGTTTCATTTACCATTATATTATCAGTCACTGAACCAGAACTAGAACCACCACCTGATCCTCCACCCGGTTTTTTTGTGGCTCCTGAAATAATGTTTGAGTTTGTTTCACCACTCTTTCCCGATAGTTCATTTTCTATATTATTTGATAGCGAGTTAATACCGCCAATTAGCAATGCTCTTGAAACCGAACTATTTTCTATATATTTCTTAATATTTTCATTTAACCTCTCTTTACTATTTAATAAAATAGGTGCTTTATATTTATTAAATAGCGTTACTGACGCCAGTCCATCTGGAAAATCTCTTCCACTTGCCACGACAATATTTTCTGACTTTGCGAAATATTTTTCTGCAATTTTTTGTGATGTATCATATCTATCTTTTCCTTGTACTTTTGTACCTTTAATTTCAGCAATATTCATTGAGGAACTTCCACCTATAAGAACATTTTTGTCCGAATTTACATCTAGTATTTCTTTTAGGCTACTTGACATACTCTTCCCATTTGTAAGTATTACAGGTAAATTCAGGCTTGAACCTAAAGCTCCAGCCGAAAGTGAATCTGCAAAGTTATTCCCATTTACAATTATACTTGGGTATTTTTCTTTTCCGTCCATAAGTTTTTTCGAAACTTTAATAGATGTTTCATATCTGTCAATCCCACTTATTCTCTCTACTTTATATTTTGTTGCTATTTCTTTTTCAACATTTGTATCAATAGAAGCACTTCCTCCTATTATTATTATATTTTTTGCACCTAGCCTCACAATCTCATCATTTACAACTTTTGGAATTTTATTTTTTTCCACCAAAAGAATAGGTGCTTTAAGTTTAGACGCCAACGCACCACTTGCCAATGCATCTGGATAATTTTTCCCTGAAACCAGTATTACAGTTTCCGCTTTATCATATGCTTTTTTACTTATTTCAACGCTTGTTGCAAATCTATCCTCGCCTTTTACACGTTGTACATCGAGCTTCTTCACATCAGCACTAACGCTATTTAGTCCTCCACCAATAACATTTAAAGCAACGGCTCCACATAGTAACATACTAATTTTTTTATTCATAAAAATCCCCCTCTTTTATTATTATTTTATAATATATTTCATTTATGAATTAATCTCATTACTATTTTATATTAAGAGCAAGTGTTATTCAATTGATAATGACTTTCTGTAACTATTTTGTAATTTTTCATTTCATGCATTTTCCTAATAATTGTACATCAAAAAACCAGAGACAATTTTTTCTAATGTCTCTGGTTTTAAGACCAATATTTTGGCATAATCCTACAACTTGTATTTTGGTATTTTTTATACATTTACTTTACCAAAATAATATTTCACTCTAACAATAAAAACGATCTGTTTATTTCTTCAGTTTCTTACTTGCCCATTTCAATGGCTTTTTTTACACAAGCTTTTTGTCCTTTGATTACTGCATTTCTTAGTCCACTTTCTTCTAATGCCTCAACAGCAGCAATCGTTGTTCCTCCTGGAGAGCATACCATGTCTTTCAATTCACCTGGATGTTTTCCAGTCTCCATTACCATCTTTGCTGCACCGTATACCGTTTGAGCTGCAAATTTATAGGCTTGAACTCTTGGCATACCTGATAATACCGCTGCATCTGCCATTGCTTCTATAAACATAAATACATATGCAGGTCCTGAACCACTTACTCCTACCACAGTGTCCATCAATGTTTCTGGTACAAATTCTGCCTTCCCAAATGAATTGAAAATATCAAGCACCATTAGCTTTTCTTCCTCTGAAAGATTTTTATTAGGAGATAATGCAGACATTGCCTCTCCAACTAACGCTGGAGTATTTGGCATTACCCTTACTATTTTTTTATCTGCGCCAATACATTCTTCCATTACATCTATTGAAACTGCCGCTGCTATTGAAACTACTATTTTTTTATCTACTATATCCCCTATCTCTTCAAGAACCTTTGGAACTACATTCGGTTTTACTGCAAAAATTATTATATCAGAAACACTAACTGTTTCTCTTAAATCAGAAGTTACATTTACCCCTAGTTCACTTTTTATTGTATCTAAGCATGGAGCATATGTATCGAATACTGTTATATTTTCAGCTTCGATTACACCTGATTTTATTACGCCCCCAATCATTGCTTTTCCCATATTGCCAGCACCGACAAAACCTAGTTTTTTCATTTACTTCCCCCTCTTAATTTCTCGTAAATAGTTGTATAGAATACAAACCTCACTCGGTTGTTTGTATTCTATACTTATTTATTACTCATATTTTATTTATTACTCATATAATGTACTTAATTTACGCACACTTTATGTTCTTAATAGTTCTTATTTCGCCTAAAATACTTGTTCAGTTCTATTGATTATCTCATCTTGAAGTGCTCTACTCAAGTTGTTGAAATGATCGCTATATCCAGCAACTCTAACTATAAGATCTTTGTAATCATCTGGAGTTTTTTGTGCAGCTAAAAGTACATTTCTATCAAACACGTTAAACTGAATATGATGTCCATCCATATTAAAATAAGATCTTATCAAACTTGCCATATTATCAAGCCCCTCTTCACCCTTTACAACAGAAGGTGCAAATCTTTGATTAAGCAGCGTTCCACCTGTCTTTAAGTGATCCATTTTTGCACAAGATTTGATAACCGCAGTTGGTCCATTTGTATCTCCACCTTTTTCAGGAGATATTCCTTCTGATAGAGGTATTCCAGCCAGTCTTCCATTTGGAGAAGCGTTCATTACTTCGCCGAAATACACGTGGCAAGTTGTTGGTAGCATATTGATTCTATACTGTCCACCTGTTGCTGTAGGTCTTCCAGTAATTGTATTGTAGTATAAGTTGAATACACTTACCATTATATCATCTGCATAATCATCATCATTTCCATACTTTGGAGTCTTATTTTTTACTAAATTAAGTATATTTTCATACCCTTCAAAGTTGGCGTCCATAGCATCCAAAAGAGTTCCCATATCGAATTTCTTCTTATCAAAAACATTGTACTTGATAGATGCTAAACTATCAGTGATAGTACCAGTTCCAACACCTTGAATATACCTTGTATTGTATCTAGCTCCACCTCTTTGATAGTCCATTGCCTTTTCAATACATTCATCCACTATCACAGACATCAACGGCGCTGGACAATGTTTTGCATAGATATTTTCTATTATTGAGTTTCCTCTAACCTTAATATCAATAAAATGTTTTACTTGATTTGTAAACGCATCAAATAGTTCTTGATATGATTTGAAATCTCTAGGATTTCCCGTTTCAAGCCCCAATTTTTTACCAGTTTGAGGATCAATACCATTATTAAGTGTAATTTCTAATATTTTTGGAATGTTCATATATCCAGTCAAAACGTATGCCTCTTTTCCAAAGCATCCAGTTTCAACGCATCCACTACTTCCACCACATCTTGCATCAGCAAGTGTCTTACCAGCTTCAAGAAGTTCTTGAACTATTGCATCTGTATTATAAAAAGCTGGCTGTCCCCATCCTTCTCTAGAGACTTCACATGCCCTTTTTAAGAATTTTTGTGGTGTTTTTCTACTTATCTGAACATTTGAACTAGGCTGAAGCAACTGCATTTCGTCCATTGTATCAAGTATAATGTAACTTACATCATTTACGCCATTTTGTCCATCCGGAGTAATCCCTCCAGTATTAATATTTGAGAAGTCTGTGTATGTAGCACTTTCTTTAAGTGTAATACCTACTTTAGGAGGTGCTGGCTGATTGTTAAACTTCACCCAAAAACATTCCATTAGCTCCTGTGCTTTTTCTCTATTTAATGTTCCTTCTTCTACATCTTTTTCGTAGAAAGGATTTAAATGCTGATCAAGTCTTCCAGGACTAAAAGCATCCCAAATATTTAACTCTGTAGTAACACCAATATGAACAAACCAGTACATCTGTAAAGCTTGATGGAATGTCTGAGGTTTATGAGCTGGTACTACATCGCAGTTTTCAGCTATCAAAAGCAATTCTTCTTTTCTCTTTGGATCATTAGTCTCAGCAGCCATTTCTCTAGCTTTTTTCGCATATCTCTCTCCCAAGATAATCATTGCATCACAAGCTATTGACATCGCATCTAAATCTATCTTTTTATTATAAGCGTCTACATCGTTTACAAAATCGATTCTAGCTATTCTATCTTCAATTTGTTTTTTAAAATCAACAAATCCATTTTTATAGAATCTATCCCCACCAACTGTATGACCTGGAGCCCTCTGTTCCATAAATTCAGTAAACATTCCCGCTTCGTAACAATCAAGCCACTCTCTATCTACATTACTGATAATTCTATTTCTAATTTGTCTACCCTTCCAGAAAGGAATTATAGTGTCTTCCTGAATCTTCATATCTTCAGGTGTGACTTTAAAACTAACCAAATCTCTCTTGTCCATTATCTCCATATCTTCAAGAGAATGACAACACTGATCAGGATATGTCGGAGCACCTTGAGGACCATCGCCTTTTTCACCGACGATTAGCTCATCATCATTTATACACAGTGATCTATTTTCCATATAGTACTTGAATGCTAGAGCTCTTAATATTGGTGTTTCAACACTGCCCTCAAACTTCTTATACGCTTCCGTCATCAGTACCGCTCTTTCGATACTTATGTATGGATCTATTTCCATACTCTGTTTTCTTAATTTTTTTGTCCTTTCAAAACTCCCTCTTCCCATTTCTAACCTCCTATTTTAACATTAAAATTATTTTTTTCGAATAGTGCTTTGATCTCCTGTAATTTTTCATCATCAGGTCTAGCAAGATTATCTCCTGGATATTCCAAATCCATTTTTTTGTACTTATTTACCATGATATCGTGATAAGGCAGTAAATTTACGTAGCATATATTCATAAACTTCAGTAGTTCTATAATCCTTAGAACTTCAACATTCTTTTCATCTACATTTACTCCCTCAATCAAAGGTATTCTAATATTTATTTTCGCCCCAACGGAGTTTAAATACTTTAAGTTTTCTATAATCTTGTCATTTGACTTTCCAGTAAACTCTATGTGTTTTTTCTCATCTACTAATTTTATATCATACAAAAACAAATCGACCTTATTATGAATTCTTTCAAAATTTTTCTTCGGTGCATATCCACAAGTATCAATTGCAACACTGATATCCTTTGTGTTACACGCATCTATAATTTTTTCGAGATAGTCCATATTTTGTGTCATGACCTCACCACCAGAGAGGGTAACACCACCTCCCGATTCATCATAAAACATATTATCTTTTTCAATCTCTTTGATTAAGTCTTTTATTTCATATTCTTTTCCAACCAATTCTCTGGAATTTGACAAACACCAGTCCAAGCAGTCTCCACAACAGAGACAATCCTTTTCACTCCTCATCATTCTTCCTGATTCTTTGTAAATTGCGTTGTTTTTACAAATCCCCACACAAACACCACATCTAGTACATTTTTCTTCATCGTATAAAAAATCTACATCAAAACTCTGGCTTTCAGGATTGTGACACCACTTACACTCTAGTGGACACCCTTTGAAAAAAATCGTTGTCCTGATGCCGGGACCATCATGTATACTACATTTTTGCACATTTATTATCAATGGTTTCTTCAACCTTTTTCCACCTCCAAATCAACAGAACCTTTAATTGTTTAAATAATTGTTTAAATTTCATCAAGTATTTTTGTAAGATAATTAACAATCATAATGCTCGCCTTTAAAATTAAACATAGTAATAAAAATAAATACCCAATATTAAATAAATGTTGTATATACAACACTTTATTCTTAATATTTAGTAATGTTATTCCTTTTCTACTATTTTTGATTTCTTTACTTCATTCTACCACCTCTGTGTATAGATGTCTACATATATGATGAATTTTTTCCGTTATAATAAAACTTTTGTATGTTAATTTGTTCTTACGAATAAATATAATTCTTTTTTTGTAGAACGCATTAATTATTAATTTATAAACTTGCCTTGAGTTATAAAAATAGGAGAGTTGGTGATTATCTCCAAACTCTCCTACTGTATTTAATATTATAGTGTTATAAATTAACTCACCCCAATATTTATGTTTATGTATAGACTTACCTACACTTTTATTCTTTTTACTGTTTAATTTTACCAATATCCAGATTATTTTTAATTTTTATATCCTTATACCCGATTTTAAAAATCAAGTTGTGTTCTTTATCAAAGAATATATTATATTTTCCTCTATATACATTAATAGACTTGTCCGTATTTTTATCATTTTGTACTCCTAAGTATACATCTGTATTTCCTAGTAGTAACTCATGCTTTCTTATCAATTTTTGTTCATACTCATTCAATAAAAACACTAAATGCTTTGATGAATATACTATAGGATCTATAGTATGATCATAAAGATGAAGTCTAAGTTCATTCCTTTTATTATTACTTGTACTAAATGTAATTACTAACGCACTTGTTTTACTATAGATAGACTCATACCATTCTCCAATATTCCAAGTTCTGTTAAGTTCTCTATCATCAAAAAACTTTTTTACATCTTCTTTATGTTCATATAAATCGACACTTGTCATTTCATAATTAGTTCCACTTATTTCTGTTTTGTTTCCTACCTCAACATACTTTGATATTTTTGCTACATCTGTTTTATGAATATTATTTAATGAAATCACTCTCATAGAATACGCTATTAATAATATAGCAAAAATCAAAAAAAATATTTTTTTCATATGACTCCTACTTTCTATTTTCTGTGATTTCTCCTTTGTATATACGTACTATTTTATCTGCAATTTCATTTATAAGCTCACTTTGATGTGTTGCAATTACAATAGTTTTTCCATTTTCTCGCAAGTCCAATAGCACTTCTTTTAAAGCAATTATCGAATCTTCATCTAACGCATTTGTCGGTTCATCTAGTAATATTAGCTCTTGTTCTTCCATAATCGCTTGAATAATTTCAATTTTTTTCTTCATTCCAAGTGAGTATTTAGCAGTTTTAATATTTCTATAGTCATAAATATCAAATTTTTTCATATAGTATTCTATTATCTCTTCGTCTACAGTTTTATTATCTATTCCATATAAATAATATAGCATTTCTTGTCCTGTCAAATTAGATACCAAATCGCTACTTTCGATCACAATACCAATTCTTATTGGATATGCTTCACTGAATACTAATGGATTTTCGTTGACCATTATTGTTCCTGAATCAATTTTAATCAATCCAGACATAGCTCTGAGTAGCATTGTTTTTCCTGAGCCATTCGGACCACAAATTCCAACTATATTTCCTTTTTCAATAGAGAGATTAATATTATTTAAAACTATATTTCTTTTTATTTTTTTCGTTACGTTTTTTATCTCAATATAACTCATCTAAATACAATCCCTTCTTAAAAGATCTTTCTTTTTCATTTTTTCCATATTTTCGCTGTTTATTAAATAAATAATCTGATTAATAAATCATTATCATATAATTATAACAAGACAAGCCTCAAGGAATTTTTAGCTTTAGCTAAAAATTCGACATAAGCATTTCAACGATGCGAGATTTGCTCACCGCCTGAAGATCCAAAATGTACCCGCCACCTGCACTTTGTTTAGGGGGGGGGACATCTTCGCCGAGTTATACTTACTCAAGATATTCCTTGTTAATAATACAAAGATACATCAATATATACAGAATACATATCACAACAGCAATAATAATTCCGTTCTTTTCATAGTTTATGTTTTTTTCTAAATTCAATCCACCACTCAACAGAAGATAAAATGCGTTGATTACGAAAATAATACTCAATGAAATTAAATTACTGATAGGTATAATAGTTTTCACAACGTTATGAATTAACAATGATGTGAGTGAAATCAACACTGATTGCACAATCAAAAATAGACTAAAATTGAGTATAATGTCCAATCTACTTTCCCCACTCAAAACCAAGCAAACACTTATCGCAAAGGAAATAAAAACAGTCGTTACGTACAGAGCTGTAATTTTTATTATTTCTTTTGTAACATCATTAAACCTCTTTTTTCTAGAAGTTCTTATATCAAAAATAATCGTACCACGTTTGTGTATTGTTTCAAAAAGCACAATGTAAAAAAGCATAAGCACCGAGAAAAAGACATTATTTGTTATTAAAGTGTTTAAATTACGAGCAAAGAGTAAATAAACATTCTGGTCTTCAGCAGGTAATCTAAAATCAATTAGTTGTACTTCAACCACATGAGATACAGATAATATTGATAAATAAAATAAAATAAATGTTAAAACCGCTACTATAGAAATCGCTCTAATGCGATTTTTATATGTTATCATTTTTAATTCTCCTATAATAAAATGCTCCTGCGACTATAGCTGGCACTAAAAAACAAATAAAAAAGTTAAGATAAATATACTTTTCACCCCTCAAGTAAAACTCGTATATCCAACCATAATACGAAAATACTTTTAAAACCTCAAACCTATGTAAAAACGCCTCCATAAATATTGCTATCACATTTACAAAAAAAGGAATTACATACTCTATATTACTTTTATTTTTCAACGTAGCTTTTAAAGACATTGTTACCAAAGCAACTATCATACCGTATAAAAAAAATACGCCATTTATCAGCAAAATATATGTACCTGCATTTGTATACATAAAGCTGCTAAAAATATTTGGATATTTAAAGTCGATGAAATAATCTAATTTACCACTATATCTAATAATAGATGATAAAAATAAAAAAATAACATTTGGTAATATTGACACAATCCCCCCAGTAATACAACCTGCAACTAGGGAGTCAATAAAATATCTATTTTTTTTACTACCATTTCTTACAATACAAAAATTACTGACCCTTGATTTTTCGTCCTCGAAAAAAGCCTTGCAAGAAACAAGTGAAATAAACAATGGATTTAAATTTAAATATAAATATCTAAATACATCGTCATTATACATCAAGGAATTTAAAGGTGAATAGACATATGAAGGTAAGCCATATTTATGTCGCATAAGAAATAATGTTTTTGTGAATCCAACAATACAAAATAAAAGTAGTATGATGAACCTCTTACTTTTAATATTTCTTGAAATAAGTCGCAATACCATTTTTCATCGTCCTTTCACTTATTTATCACAATTTAACTCTATCCATTTTTTCACTTCATGCAGATTTTCGCACGAAGCTATAATTTGTTTTCTCATTTCTTCTGTAGTTTTTTTCATATCCACCACATGAATACATCTAAATCCACCTCTATAAGCAGCTTCTACCCCTGCTGGAGAGTCTTCCAACACCAAACATTCTGAAGGCTGTAGGTTTAATTTCTCTGCAACTTTCAAAAATATCTCTGGATTTGGTTTTGAATATTCTACCTGATCCCCATACATAAATTCATCAATATAGTCATATATATCTTCTTTTTTTAATCTTTTCTCTGCTCTTTCTTTCCTAGTAGATGTTGCTACTGCAAGCTTATACCCTTTTGTTTTTAGGTAGTCTAGTATTTCAAAAACACCTGGTAAAATAGGTATCGGCTTACTATCTAGCTCTTCTACCATTTCTGCTGTCTTTTCGGAAGCTACTTTTCTAAAATCCAGTGTATCTTTTCCGTATATTTCTTCCAGCCCAGATATTATTCCATCAACATTTCTCCCCATTACTTCAGTATATATTTCATCATTCATTTCTAGACCATATCTATCCATAGTCTTTTTCCAAAATTTAGATGACATTCTTTCCGTGTCAAAAATAACTCCATCTACATCAAAAATTATTCCCTTTATATCCTTCATTTAAATCCTATATTCCTTTCTACAAAAAGAATTTATTCGTCTGTCCCTTTGTCTATTCCAAAGAAGTTTTTTGCATTTTTGTTTGTTATATGTATTACTTCTTCTACTGAAATGCCTCTTTCACGTGCAATTTTTTCTGCAACTAATTTTACCATTGATGGATCATTTCTCTTTCCCCTATTTGGAACAGGCGCCATATACGGAGAGTCCGTTTCAATAAACATCCATTCAAGTGGTATGTTTTTTGCAACTTCCACTGTTTTTTTGTTATTTTTGAAAGTCACTGTACCTGGAATAGAGATAAAACACCCAAGTTTTATATATTCTTTTGCAAGTTCAAGTGAACCACTGTAGCAGTGCATTACACATCCAGTTTCTTTTGCTTTGTATTTTTTTATGATATCAAATGTGTCCTTATGTGCATCTCTATCATGAACTATAAATGGCAGCCCTAGCTCATTTGCTAGCTCAATTTGTCTGATAAACCATTTTTTTTGGTCTTCCCTTGGCGACAAATCGTAGTAATAATCCAGTCCAATTTCTCCAATTGCTACGACTTTTTTATTGTCCATTGCCAATTTTTTTAATGTGTCTATATCTTCGTCTGTCATAGACTCAACATCGTGTGGGTGAACACCTACTCCAGCATATATAAAGTCATATTTATTTGCCAACTCTACCGCTGTTTTTGAAGAATCCATATCAGCCCCTGGATTTACAACATATTCAACTCCATTTGATTGAAGAGATGAGATCAACTCATCTCTATCTTCATCAAATCTTTC
>JBDHVM010000020.1:0-11040 GCA_039809725.1 Peptostreptococcus sp. | reverse complement strand
CGCTAGCAATTCTTCGGTAGGGTATTCTTCGATTCTTAGAGAAATTGTATTAGTGTTTGTAATATCCTTGTATTGAGGCTCTCTTCTATAAATACCAAATTCATAGATAAACTTTTGTACCAACGGATCGATTATATTAGAAATGTCTTTGTTTTCATCAACGTATTCTCTTATCTGGCTTGAACTGATTTCCTCATATTGTGGAGGTAGGGTAAGTAGTTTGACATCTCCATCTATACCTTTTAACATATTAAGTAGCATATTTTCACTGCAATCCTCACCTTGAACCAAAAGTCTTTTGAAGACGATATGATTCATTCTGTTAATCTCTTTGTCGACTGCACTGCTTTTATAACAAGATGCGTTTAATATTACATCACTACCTACAACCATATATAGATTTGAATCTGAAAAAATATCCTCTAGCTGTCTAAGATTTTCATTGTTTGTAAGGTTTACCTGAATCTGTTCAGGGAATGTGTATATATTAAATTCGTCAGCAATTGACATCTCGATGATTTTTCTTCTTAGTTTATTAGGCTGCGTCCTCTTTGACCATGAAAACTCATCTACTGAAAGATAAACATCAAATCCAAGGTCTCTAATCTTCTTTGCAATTTCCTTATGACCTAATGAAAAAGGATCAAAAGTTCCTGGGAAGAATGCAATATTTCTTTTCGTGCAGAACCCTGCAAAACAGTCGCTATCCTTATATTCAAACTCATACTCAGAAATAAACCTATATATATGATTTAATGAAGCAGCATCGTTGAAGAAAATATACTGGCTATTTTCTGTTTCAGTCAAGGAATTGTTGATTTTCTTGTTGATGCTATTGAATATTGAAATTTTTTGTTCCAAAGATGTAAGCTTTGAACCAAAGATATTCTGGCAAATAATTCTAAAGGCTTCGTGTTTTATGTGGTCATTATAGTTGTATAGCCCACTTAACAGTATTCCTAAGAAATTATCAAGTAAATCTTCATATTCTTTGTCAGTTAACTCAAACCTATCCTTGTAATCTTTTATATACTCCATAGAAATACCTACAGTACTCAGTACTAGAAAAGTCGTTTGGTATGTTCCCGTTTTTGATCTTAAACTCATTCTATCAAGTGATTCTTTAAGTTCATCTGGCTTTAAGAAGAGTAAAAGTTGTCCTAGATAAGGAGGTATAAATTTACTAAATTGATACTCCTGAATATCCAACGCTCTTACAAGTTCTACGCAGACTTCATTTCTCTGGTGCATATCCATAACTGGAAAAATATCTACTATACTTTGTCCAGCCTTATTTCTTACGTTTTCTGTTTCACTGACCTTTAAAAGATTGCAAAAGTGCATTACGGTTTCATATGTCAAAGCATGGTTACTCTTTAGTGAGATGTCTTTTAATATTGATATATTTGCTATTTTTTCTATCCAGCTAGTGGCAGCTTTCAAGTCATCCAAAAATATCTCATTTACTTCATCTATACTAAGGTCAAGAGCAAAAGGCTCATTGAAGCTTAAATTACAATGTCCAGAACTATCGATTGACTTTCTAAGTTTTTTGTAGAAATATGAAACAGTTTTTGCTTCATTATCTAAAAAATCAAAGGAAAGTATTTTTTCTTTAAACTTGCAGAATACTTCGTGTTCACTATCAAGTCTACCCATAATATGACCAAGAACGCTTAATGTTGCAATTTTAATATCAACTATTTCCGTTTTTAGACACTTTTCAATAAAATCTAGAATAAAAGTACACTCATCACAAAATGACTCATAATGAAGGGCTTTAGAAGCTTCTAGTGCGTAAATGCAGGTATTTCTGTCATTTACATCAACAGAATCAAAGATTTCCTTCAAAACCAAAATATAATCTCTATGCTGTTCTTCTGTTGAGAATTGAAGTAAACTTTTTAAAAAACTGTAAAAACTAGACTGAACCCATATTCTGTGTGCCTCTATCATCTTGTGATCTGGAAATATAATCATATGACCATATCTTTGAAGTAATTTTTTAGAAGTGACTTCAGGTTCTCTCATATCAATTCGTTGAGGAACTTCTTTTCTGTATTTATCAAAAATAGACCCTATTATTCTTCCCATAAGCTCTGCGGAATTTTTGCGTATATCATCTTCTTTGTGTGACAACATATCATATAAAAAACCTAAAAGACTTAATTTTTGAGTAATCGTAAAGTAAGAAGAGTATCCCTCATATATAGTAAGATAACCTCTTAAATCCCGCCAGTCCTCTTTGTTTGCGGCTATTTCAAGCTCTGTATTATATGTTTCATAGCCACTTAGTTTTTCCATTATTCTAATATTGTAGTATACTGCTTTATTTTTAATATTTTCTGTTATTTCATCTCCATACATTAGTTCCTTTGGCTTTTGAACAACTTCGATAAGCTCATCAGTGTGAATATTTGGAGAAACACCCCTTGAGATAAGGAAATTTTCAAAATCCTTTAACTTATTATAAACGTGTCTATATCTAAGTTCTTTCTTTTCATCAACATTATCAAGCATATTTAGTATTACGCTAAAAGATTCATCAAGATCAAAGATATTCATAAATCTAATACCGTCATTTTTTTTGTTTTTAACTCTAAAATCAGCATATATCAAAACCAAGGATTCAATGGATAAATTTTCAAGCTCCAAATCCCATGTAGAGTGATTTACTGCAATATTTCCAATAAAGGGAGCATCTATATCTTTAAACCAAATATCTGTATAGTAGTAGTGAAGATAGGGAACTCTAAAGGCATCATCTCCGCTACATCCAAATTTTCCAACATCATGACAAGCTGCAGCTCCCGATATAACACCCAAATCTATAGGAATACCAGCTTTTTTAATTTTTCTTGCCATATTCATTGATATATAATAAACTCCACATATGTGTTCAATTGAATTAAAACCAGTGATATCTTTATTTATTTTCATCAACTCATATATATGTTTATTCACAAAAGCCTTTTTAAACTTTATATACTCTGCTTTGTGAACTAAGTTTTCTTCCTCTTCAGAATCTAGTAGATCCATTGGATACTTAGACATAAAGGTATCGCAGTTTACACGTTTTTCTATATTACAGATCCACCCTAAAAACTCAAGAAAAAGAGTATAGTAACGTCTATTTTCAAGTTTATATATTCCTGAAACAGCATGAGGGAATGATTTTTCAAGTATATAGTCATATACCTCATTTAAAAACTCATCTGGATCATAATTGTGACCGATAGCCGAAATGACAGGCTTGAAGACATTGACAGCTCTAATGGCAGTATAGTCACATTCTGAAATCAAATTTTCAAGATCTTTTGAAACGGACTTATCAAGCTCAACTCTTTTGTGAATATTGAAGCGGTTTTTATTTATTTTCAACCAATTTTTCCATTGGTACTTTAGAAGGCTTTTTGCCTGTCTTTTATTTAAAATACTATTCATAGTATCACCTACCTTTTTCGAATAAAAATACTGTATCTTACAATAACAAGATAAATTAATATAAAATTTTTAGTTTTATCTAAAAATATACTAAAGTGTTTCAACGAGGCGGGAGATATGCTCACCGCCTGAAGATCCAAAAGGTACCCGCCACCTACACTTTGTTTAGAGGAGGGGACATCTTAGCCGAGTTATATATATTATAATATATATTTTACCCAAATTGTTAGAATAGTAAGAATTTTAATTTGAGTTTTTGGATAAAAAAAGAGCCCTTCTTAAGCAAGATTAAGTAAGGGCTCATGAGTTTATTTAATTATTTTTCTGAAGGAACTGAAAGTTTCTCAACGTTATCATAGCTTATAGTTGTTGATGTGGTAGTTTTTTCAGGAAGCTTATCTTTTGGTCCTTCATTTAGGTAATGAAATACTATAGACATATCAGTGGTATCGGAATCAGCCTTTACTATACGTAGGTTTTCTTTATCGACCCAATAGTAAACTGTTTTATCTTTTTTTAGTCGAGATACGGCTGCATTAAAAGTTGAATTTTTCTTAAGCTCCGAATCTGATGGTATGCTCTCAACTATAGTATCAATAGCACTATTTTTGTTTGTATAAGCTATTTTAATTAAAGTCTTGCCGTTTTCCTCTTCAGTACCAACAATTTTATAGTCTTTTTTATCTCCATTTAAACTAAGTTTTGCTGTCAATGCTTTTATGCCATCCTTATTCATTGAGGTATTTTTATTAAGTTCCAACTTGGCATTATCCACTGAAAAATAAGTATCTACAGTATCATTTTTTACGACAAACAAACGTGTCATAGTACCTGATGCACCTTTAGAAACTTCTTTTATTATATGTGGCTGGCTTTCCAAACTATAAATAGTTGTAACGGTACCATTCTCACTCTTTCCGTTTTTTAGTTCTTGTTTTAGTTCAGTTGTAAGAATGCTATTTGTTTTACTTACATTTTCTAGGCTGTTTTTCTCTAAAATTGAAGTAAGTAACTTTTCATTATCTTCACCTGTGTCCGTAGTTTTTGTACAACCAACGCAAGCGAATGCTAAAATACAAAAGAAAGAAAACATGAGATAAGTTATTTTTTTTGACTTCACAGTAGTGTCCCCCTTAAAATAGTATGACTAAATTATAACAGTAATAAAGAGTGAATGTAAAGTGAGATTTAAAAATTGTAAGAATATTGCAACTTTTCAGAGAAATAGAACGCATTAAAACAAGTGGAAAGATAAGAACAACAAAAATAGATTATTGATAGATATGATATAAAAAAGAGTAATAAAGAATTCTATTGTAAGGGGAATTTCAGATAGTGGAATAATTTTTAAATTTTTAGAAAATTCTATTGACGGTGAAAACGGTTTGCTATATAATTGTATGTAATCGGTTACAGGTGATTTTTAATTCTGTATGTAATCGGTAACATATTTTGAAAGGAGTTGTTATATTTGTCAACGATTAAAGATGTTGCAGGTCGTGCAGGAGTGTCGGTTGCCACAGTTTCTAGGTTTTTGAACAACAACGGATATGTGAGTGAAAAGTCCAGCAAGAAAATTTCAGAAGCTATTGATGAACTTAACTATACTCCTAATGAAATAGCCAGATCATTATATAATAAATCATCAAAGCTAATCGGACTTTTAATACCACAAATAGATAATCCGTTTTTCAGTAATATAATAAAAGGTGTGGAATCCATATGCAATGAAAGAGGATTTCATCTGATCATTAGTAATATATCGAATTTGGATGATGAAGATAAATATTTGGATTCATTTATGAAAAATCAGGTGGCTGGTATTATATCTTCTATAGGTTCGTCTAAAAAGTATGATCATATCAAGGGCCCGATTGTAGGAGTGGATAGAGCTAGAGATAATTTTGAGTATGCCGTATATTTTGATGAGATAAATGGTGGAAGACTTTCTGCATGTGCAGTATTGGAGGGTGGATGCAAAAGAGTATTGGTTAATGTAGGTCCAAAAGAAATAGATGTAGCCAAGTATAGATTTCAGGGAATAAAAGATATATTTGATGAGAATAACATCGATTATGAGATATATTACTCAAGCGGATATGGATATGATTCAGCAATGGAGTTTGTTGAGTATTTAAAAGATAAGTATATGGACTATGATTCAATTATAGCCTGTAATGATCTTCATGCTCTTTGTGCGACACTTTTTTTGGAGAGAGAAAATGTAAGTGTTCCAAATGATATTCAAATAATCGGTTATGACGATATAATATTTTCAAAGGTTTCAAATCCAAAAATTGCAACGATTAGACATGATGCCTGTTATTTAGGAAAGATTGCAGCGACTATGTTGATTGACTTAATTGAAAAAAAAGAGATAGAAAATAACAAAATTCAGTTAGATACTTTTTTAATAAAAAATGAGTCACTAAGAATAGAGAGTGATTAAAGAAAAAGTAATGATATTGAGACAAGAATGTGAACGTGATTAATAGAGTAATAACCCACATTTAAAAGATATTAAATATCTAAAGTGTGCTATAAATATTAAATAACATAAAATTAACATATATAAAAAAGGAGGAAAATATGAGTAAAGTTTTAGTTTTAGGAAGTTTGTCAACAGACTTTGTTGCTACTACGGATATTAGACCAGATGTTGGAGAAACAGTTCAAGGAAATACTTTTTTCACAACATTTGGAGGAAAGGGTTCAAATCAAGCGGTTGCTGCATCAAGATTGGGAGCAGATGTTACAATGTTAGGAATGGTAGGATCTGATTCATTTGCAGATTCAATTTTGGAAAACTTGAGAGTAAATAAAATATCTATAGATTGTGTGGAATCGGTTACAGAAGAGTCTTCAGGAGCTGCTATAATCACTATAGCAGATTCAGATAATTCTATAATCTATGTTCCTGGTGCAAATGCAAAAGTAGATGCAGATTATGTTGAAAGATATAGAGAAAAAATATTAGAGTGTGATATTGCTGTATCTCAACATGAAGTATCTGAGGAGGCGGTGTATAAATTAATAGAGATATGTCACAACAATAATATACCTACAGTGATAAATCCTGCACCGTTTAGAAATGTTGAAGGATCGGTAATCGAAAAAATAACTTATTTAATTCCAAATGAAAGTGAGTGTAAACTTCTATTTCCGAGCAAATCAATTGAAGATGTAGTAAGTGAGTATCCAAATAAACTTTTGGTAACAATGGGATCTGAGGGTGTGTATTTCAATGATGGAAAAGAAAGTAAGTTGATTAGTACATACAAGGTAGATGCGGTTGATACAACTGGTGCAGGAGATACTTTTATAGGAAGTTTTTCGGTTGGAATATCAAATGGTTTTGATATAGAAGATGCTATTAAGCTTGCAAATCTTTCTGCGAGTCAGTCAGTGACAAAGATGGGAGCTCAGGGAGGAATGCCTCTACTAGAGGATCTAAAAAACAATCCAAACTACGATAAAAAGTGGAGTTTATAAAGGGAAGGTATAAATAATATGAAGAAAAATGGAATTTTAAATAGCGAGATTTCAAAAGTTTTGTCTGATTTAGGTCATACAGATCAGATAACAATAGCAGACTGTGGTTTACCCATTCCAGATGGTGTGAAAAAAATAGATATTTCAATAAAATTGGGAGTGCCAAGCTTTCAAGAAGTTTTAGATGTGATATTAGAAGATATGAAAGTTGAAAGAGTTATTTTGGCAGAGGAAATAAAGAGTATAAACACAACGCAAAATGAAGAAACAATTGAGAAATTAGACAGTAATACAGAGGTTGACTACATATCACATGAGGATTTTAAAAAGTTGACAAAATTATCAAAGGTAGTAATAAGAACGGGAGAAGCCAGTCCTTATTCAAATATTATTTTGCAATCAGGTGTTATTTTCTAAGTAAAGGAGGTTTGAGATATGCATGTAAAAATGGAAAATATTTGGAAGTCATTTGGTACAAATTCAGTCCTTGAGGGTGTCAATATTGAGATAAAACCTGCAACTGTTCACGCATTAATGGGCGAAAATGGTGCTGGAAAATCTACATTGATGAATATTCTTACGGGATTACACCCTAGAAATAAAGGAAAGGTGTACGTTGATGGAAATGAAGTCGATTTCACAGAAATAAAGCAGTCAGAGAAAGCGGGAATATACTTTATACATCAAGAGATAAATGACTATCCAGAAATGACAGTCCTTCAAAATATTTTTGTAGGAGATGAGATTACCAACAAGTTTGGATTTTTGGACAATCAAAAAATGCGAGAAAAAATAGGACCTGTCTTGGAAAATTTAGGAGTAAATATAGATTTAGATGAAAAAATCAAAAATCTATCTGTAGGACAAAGACAGTTGATAGAAATAGCAAAGACTCTAATGAAGGATGCAAAGTTTATTATAATGGATGAACCAAGTGCATCTCTAATGACAGAAGAGATAGAAAAATTATTTAAGATAATCAGAGACCTAAAGTCGCAAGGAGTTTCAATAGTTTATATCTCTCATAGAATGGAAGAAATATTTGAAATATGTGATGACATAACTGTTATGAGAGACGGTATATCAGTAGATACAAAGCCTGTAAAGGATACAAACTATGATGAAGTAGTAAAGAAAATGGTAGGTAGAGAGATTACGGATTATTACCCTGAAAAGACAAACCCAATCCATGATGTGATATTTGAAGCAAAAAATCTTTCTAGAGAAGGAGCATTTAAAGATGTAAACTTCAAGGTCAGAGAGGGGGAAGTGCTTGGATTTTCTGGTTTGTTAGGTTCCGGAAGAACAGAGATAATGAGAGCTGTATTTGGACTTGATAAATTAGATTCAGGGGAAATACTTTTAAATGGAAAAGCAATAAATATCAAGGGACCTGATAGTGCAATAAAATATGGTATAGGATTTATTACAGAGGATAGAAAAGATGAAGGTCTTGTTCTAAACAAATCAATAAATGACAATATTATTCTACCAGTAATCGATCAATTTTCTAAAAACACGATAGTAAATGACAAAGAAGTACATGACTTAGTTGATATGCTGATGAAAAGGCTTCATATAAAGGCAGAAAATAGAGAAGACCTTGCTTCATCACTATCTGGAGGAAATCAGCAAAAAGTTGTCTTAGCAAAGTGGATCACTATTAGCCCAAAAGTTCTTATACTTGATGAACCGACTAGAGGAGTCGATGTAGGAGCGAAAAGAGAAATATATGCACTTATAAATGAATTGGCAGAAAAAGGAGTTGCTGTGATAGTTGTATCGAGTGACCTTCCTGAAATACTAGGAATAAGCGATAGAATAATGGTTGTTCACGAAGGAAAAATAACTGGAGAACTATCTAGAAGTGAAGCCGATCAGGAAAAAATTATGACATTCGCAACGGGAGGAAAGTAAAAATGGTAAAAACAAAATTACAAAACAAAAATTTAGGGATACTTGGCCCTGTAATAGCACTAATAGTTTTAATGGTATTTGTAACAATATTAAATCCAAGCTTCATTAAACCGAGTAACTTAGTAAATCTACTTAGACAAGTATCTATAAATGCTCTTATTGCATTTGGTATGTCTTTTGTAATATTAACAGGTGGAATTGACCTTAGTGTAGGTTCGGTTTTGGCATTGACATCAGCAATATTTGCAGGTCTTTTAGGTATGGGAGTACCACCGTTTATTGGTGTATTGATTGCGCTTTTAATAGGGTGCGCTCTTGGTGCGATAAACGGATTTTTGATCACAAAAGGTAAGATGGCTCCTTTTATTGCAACACTTGCAACAATGACAATTTTTAGAGGACTTACTCTTGTATATACAGGTGGTAATCCGATTACAAACTTTAGTAACGCATTTTCATATAAGTTTATTGTTAGAGGATATGTATTTGGAATTCCTTGGCCCGTAATCTTGATGGTGATTTTCTTTGCAGTTGCATTTGTAATATTAAATAAAACACCTTTTGGAAGAAAAACATACGCTATTGGTGGAAATGAAAAAGCTTCATTTATATCTGGAATAAAAACAGATGCTGTAAAGGTTAAAATATATGCAATTTCAGGATTTTTGGCAACATTGGCAGGTCTAATACTTACTTCAAGACTTAATTCAGCACAACCAACTGCAGGTACTGCATATGAAATGGATGCAATCGCAGCTGTTGTACTTGGTGGAATAAGTATGTCAGGTGGAAAAGGATCAATAGCTGGAACACTTGTAGGAGCATTGATACTAGGAACTCTAAACAATGGTTTAAATATGTTAGGAGTATCAAGTTTTTATCAGCAAATTGTAAAAGGTATCGTAATATTGATAGCAGTACTTATTGATAGAAAAAGAAATAAGTAACAGGGAGGTAAAGTAATGAGAAAAAAATTAATAATAGCGATGGCTGCTTTACTTGTAGCCGTTACAACACTTACAGGATGTAAAAGTAATAGATTTGTGTACTTAGAAGGTGAAAGACCTGGAGATAATGAGGTGAAAGTTGAGAAAAAAGCACCAAAAGATTTAAAAATCGGACTATCTCTATCAACACTAAACAACCCGTTTTTCGTATCAGTAAGAGATGGCGCAAAAAAGTTAGCTGATAAAGAAGGTGCAAAGCTTATTGTTTCAGATGCAAGAGATGATGCTGCAACTCAGGCAAATAATATGTCAGACTTTATACAGCAAGGAGTAGACGTAATATTGGTAAACCCTGTTGACTCAAACGCCATAGCCACATCAGTAAAAGCAGCAAATGAAGCGGGAATACCAGTAATAGCCCTTGATAGAAACTCAGAAGGTGGAAAATTACTTACTTTAGTAGCTTCTGACAACGTAAAAGGTGGAGAAATGGCAGCGAAATTTATCATAGATAAGATAGGAAAAGGCTCAAAGGTAGCTCAGCTTGAGGGTATTCCAGGAGCATCAGCTACAAATGAAAGAGGTAAAGGATTTGCAAATATTGCCAAAAAAGAATTAAACGTAGTAAGTTCTCAGTCTGCAGAATTTGATAGAGCAAAAGGACTTACAGTAATGGAAAATATACTTCAGGCAAACCCAGATATAAAGGGAGTATTTTGTCAAAATGATGAAATGGCATTGGGAGCATTGGAAGCTATATCAAATGTAGGGAAAAAAGATGTAATAACTGTAGTAGGATTTGATGGAACTGAGGGTGCAATACAGTCTATCAAAGAAGGTAAGTTAAATGCAACAGTAGCTCAGCAACCTGATAAAATAGGAGAGCTTGGAGTGCAAGCGGCATTTGATCACTTCTCTGGAAAGAAAGTGGAAGCAAAAATATCATCTCCATTGAAATTAGTTGAGAAAAAATAGATTTTTAGGATAAAAATAAAAAGATAAAATGAAAAATAGAGTGTATAAAAGGATTTTTTTCAAAGGCCTTTATACACTCTATTTATTTAAGATCACAAAATAGAGATTCATGAAATAAAGATTTTATCTGGTTTATATAGTAAAGAATTTATTCTTTAGAATGAAAATCCAAGATGGTAGTTCTAAAAACACTATTTTTATTTAAGGTCTTAAAAAGAGGAACTCCAAGCACTGTCACTATGATAAATTCAGATAGCATTATTTG